>NZ_JBYSXG010000088.1:0-9486 GCF_058782005.1 Sphingomonas sp. FW306-1B-B10E | reverse complement strand
TCTCAAGCCCCTCCCCTGAAGGGGAGGGGCTTGAGAAGGTTCAGCCCCCAGCCTGTGCGCCCGGACCGGGGACCACCGTCATCGTCCAGTCCCGATCGGGCCGCAGATATTTCTGCGCCAGCCCCTGGATCTCGATCGGCGAGGTGGTCGCGACGTCGCGGGCGAGCGTGCTGACCGCGGCTATCCGCGCCGGATCGTAGCTGCCGCCCTCGACCAGCCGCATCCAGAACATGTTGCCGCTCGACTGGCGGATCAGCTGCTGCTTGATCGGGGTGAGCGCACGGTTGAGCTCGTCGGCGTCGACCGGTTTGGCGACGAGATCGGCGGCGATCCCGCGGGCGAGCTCGAAGAAGAAGCCGGTCTTGTCCGGCGGCACCATGCCCAATGCGATCAGCTTGCCGCCCGATTCCATGCCGAGCGGCCACTGGCTCGCAACGTTGGGCGAATAGCTGACCCCCGCCTTGCTGCGCAACTGGTCGATCAGCCGGTCTCGGAAGATCGCGGCGAGCACTTCGAGCTTGCGGCTCTCGGTGATGCCCGCGCTGCCCGCGCCGGTCGGCCAGGCGATCACCGCCGCGGCCTGGTCGGCCTTGCCGGTATGGTTGCGCACCACCGGCTTGTCGGCATGCGCCGGGAACGGCACCGCGGGCACCGGCGCAGTGCTCGCCGCGCGGGGCTTGAGCGCACCGAAGGTCTCGCCGACCGCCTTGATCGTGGCGTCCGAATCCATGTCGCCGAACACTTCGACTTCGATCGGACCGGTGGCGAGCAGCGGCTCCCACAGCTTACGGAAGCTCGCCGGCGTGGTCGCCTCGATCGTCTCGCGCTCGGGGATGCCCCAGCGCGGATCGCCCGAATGGAGCAATTTCTCCAGGTCGCGGCCGAGCACCGCGTCGGGCGACGAGGACAGCCCGGCATAGCCCGAGAGCACCGCGGTCTTGGCGCGGGTCACCGGGTTGGGATCCCAGGCCGGCGCGGCCAGCTTGGCGGCGAACAGCCGCAACTGGTCGGTCAGATCGTCCTTATTGGTCTGCCCGCTGAAGCGGAAGGCATCGCCGGCCACGTCGAAGTCGAAGCCGATCTGGCGGCGGCCGATCAGTGCGTCGAGCTCTTCCTGGCCGAGCTTGCCGACCCCGCCGGCGACCAAGGCCATCTCGCCCGCCCAGGCCGGGCTCGGCCGGTTGGGCAGCGCGTTGAGGCCGCGGCCGAAGCGGACATTGACATAGACCTTGCCGACTTCGGACGAATCCTTGCGCATCAGCAGGTTCACGCCATTGGCGAACACGACCTTCTCGATCTCGAGCTCGGGGAGCAACGCCTCGCGGCTGACCATCTTGCCCGGCGCGCCCAGCTTGGGCAGCTGCGCGAAGCTGACATTGCCGAGCGCGCGGCGCTTGCCGCCATTGGCGACGACGTCAGCCTGGAGCGCGGCGGTGACCTTGGCCATCAGCTGCGGATCGGGGGTATGGGTGTTGACCAAGGCGCGGGTCGCCGTCCCCTCGAACACGCGCTTCGCCGCGGCCTGCACCGTCACCGGCGTGAACATCCTGGCGGCGACCGCGCTCTTGAAGATGTCGTACGACGCCTGGGGCGTGGTCACCGTCTCGTTGATGTCGACTGCCTCGACCAGGTCGTCGGCGATCTTCATCCCCGATTCGACCGGCGCGGTGGCGATGCGCTGCTTCATCGAGGATTCGATCTCGGCGAGCTCGCGGTCGATCTCGGCCTGGGTCGGCGCGGTGGTCTGCAAGTCGGCGATCGCGCCGCGCACGTCGCGCAGCGCCGTCTCCCAATCGTCGCCGACCGGCATGACGTTGACCGTGGTGACGTTGGCCGAGCGCGCGACGTCGCTGAGATCGGCGCCGGCGCCGACGAAGCTGCCGCCCGAGCGCGCGCGCGATTCGAGGCGGCGGTTGAGGATACGGATCGCGACCAGGTCGATCATCCGCTTCTGGTTGAAGATCACCGTGTCGCTGAACACCGTCCAGGGGCGCACGATCGTCATCATCGCCATGGTCGGCACCGCCGGCTCGACGATGCTCGCGGCGACCGGATGGCCCTCGGCCACGGGCTTGCCGAAATCGGGCGCCGGGGTGGCCGGGCGGTTCGCGGTCCAGGTCGAGAAATGCTTCTGGACCATCGCCTCGAGCACCGCCGGGTCCATGTCGCCGATCACGATCACCACGGCGCGATCGGGGCGGTACCAGCGATCGTGGAACGCCTTGACCGTCGCGGGGGTCGCGGCAGTGAGCGCGGCGGTGGTGCCGATCGGCTTGCGATTGGAGACCGGCTGGCCGGCGAACATCAGCCCGAGCATCGTATCCTGCAGCCGCTCCTGCGCGCCCGGCTGCTCGCGCGCCTCTGCCAGCACCACCGGACGCTCGGCATCGAGCGAGGCCTGGGTGATCGCCGGCGCCGACATCATGCCGGTGAGGATCTTGAAGCTCTCGTCGAGCCCCGCCGCGGTCGCGGTCGGCAGATCGAGCTTGTAGACGGTCTCGGTGAAGGTCGTGCTCGCGTTCGAATCCGAGCCGAAGGTCACCCCGAGCCGCTGCCAGATCCGCTTCGACTCGCCGTCGGGCACGAAGGTCGAGCCGCGGAACGAGAGGTGTTCGAGCAAATGCGCAAAGCCGCGCTCGCTGTCCTGCTCGTTGAGCGAGCCGGCGTCGATCCGCACGCGCACCGAGACCTGGCCGGGGGGCACGCCGTTCTTGCGCACCGCATAGCGCACCCCGTTCGACAGCCGGCCGAACTTCCATTCGTCGTCATGGACGAGATCGCTGCCCTTGTAGAGCCAGGGATCGTCGGCGGTCTGGACCGGACGCGGCGCGGTCTGCGCCAGCACCGGCGCGGCCGGCGCGAGCGCGAGAAGGGCAAAGGAGGCGAGGAGCGGCGACCGCAGGAAACGAAGCATGGACCCCCATCTAGTGGCGAAACTGCGCGCTTGCCACCGCGTACCTTTCGCGCAGGTGTACGGGGGCTTTAGGCGGCGGCTTTAGTGACACCGAGCTAGGGGCGTGGACTCGTAAAGCGGACCGGCAGGAAACGCCTCAATGGCGGATACTGCGATCCTCATTGTCGGAGGACTGAAATTGGGTCGTCAGCAGACCGGCAGCTTGCAGGGGCCGAGTAGGAGAAGTGGACGTTGTCCGGCCGACCTTCCGGCGTAACGAGATGCTCTACCAACTGAGCTAAGCGCCCCCTTCTTCGGCGGCCGCGCCATTTTCCCGAGGCGTCAACCGAAGGTGGGGATACGGATGCGATTCTTCTTACCCACCCCGCTTGCATCAGGCATCCGTCCTAACGGCTGAACCTGATGGGCTCTGAGCTACGCAGTACGCGTCACATATTCGAAGTGCCAAACGAAGCCTAGCTCGTCGATGTCATCGAACGTCGAGCCATTCTGTTCACAGCTATACGTGATAACGTGGGCAATCATCGCCGAGACGGGAGTGCCCAATGAAACGCAACGCGCTATTTCCTCGGCCGGTTTCCCACATGGATATAGCAAAGGATGTCCCTGCTGAGCAGCTGGCCGCTCTGGGGCGATGCTGCCTGGAATACAATCGAGCCGAAGAATCTCTAGAGTGGGCGCTTCTCCGCGGGCTGGATCTACCGTGGGCAGTTTGGCGCGACGTGACGACCCGCATCAACGGTATCGACGGAAAAGTCGCCATCATTAAAGCGACATTTCGCGATCTTCGGATTGCGGCAGAAGACATTAAAGCTTTTGAAGATTCGTTGACGGCGTTCCAGCTGTATAAAACCTACCGCGACGCCATCATCCACACGCGGATTTTTGATCCAGGCGTGCCTGTGGGACTGCATTGGCAACGTCAAGGGAAGTTGACGGAGGCATTGATCTCAACCGAGGCGCTTAACGGATTATCTCAGCGGCTTTCTCTTCTGACGTGGGAGCTGAGTCAAATGGTTCAAGTCCTGCACTACACCCAAGAGGCGCGGGGAACGTACAAAAACCAAAGTGGTCCTCCGTTTGAGCCGGGAGAAGCGGAGAAGGCGATTTTGAAGTGCCGCGTTCAACTCACGGAATGTCAGAACCTTCGAAAGGCTCTGCCATCGCTCCCAGAATTTCCAGATGAATATTGAGATTCAATAGGTGGGGATGCTTGCTGGCGCTACTTGGGTCAGCGAATCAAGCCGGTTAGAAACTTGGCCGCTAACGTGTCTGCGTTAGCGCGGCCGTTCCCCATTGCGGCCCGTAGCGCTACGTACAGCGTATGCCTCTATGCCGCTCATCCATGTTGCGATCGATCATCTGATAGATCAGAAGAGCATCAACCTAAGCTGGAAAGGCAGGGGCCTGTCAGGGCGGTCCGGGCCGTATTGGATTGCCCACGCGAACGGCAGCTCTGCAACAGCCGATAGTAAATGCGAACGACCGAATTTGGGGCGCATTGCTGACACGCAATCCGTGGATCGGAAGTGGTGACTTCCCACCAATCTAAGACATTCGACACCCTCCCCGACAGCGGTCGTTTATGGGATCCCGGCCCAGTTCCGGGGTCCAGCAGGCGACTGGGCGAAGGGATTGCACCTCTTTGCCGACACCCAGTGGCGCAGTGGCCCCCGGAACAAGTCCGGGGTGACGATGACGATACGGTAGGGCAATTCGTCCAATCGACCGTTGCAGCCGGATGCGTAAAATACCATCTGGCACCCAGAGGAATTGAACATGCCCACCGACAATGCCCAGGCCTGGCGCGAATTCCGGCGGATGCTGGGGTGGATCGCGCTGGCCGGCGTGCTGATGGTCGGGGCGGCGCTCTGGTATCTCTCGCTCTACGACGCGCTCTATCCTTCGGCGATCTTCGCGGCGATCGGCGGCGTATTCCTGTCGACTCTGCTCGGCTGCGGGCTGTTCGCCGCGGCGTTCTTCAGCGACAAGAGCGGTCACGACGCGAATGTGAGCAGCGCGACGCGGCACGACGAGCACGAGGCCTGAATTGGCCGCGCGAAACCTTTCGTTTCCGGCCGCGCGCTTGATCCGGGCACGCCCAAGCGCCACATGCACCTCATGCTGATCGAGACCGAAGCCACGCCCAACCCGGCGACGCTCAAATTCCTTCCCGGCCGCACGGTGATGGAAACCGGCACCCGCGACTTCGCGACGCCCGAGGAGGCCGAGGCCTCGCCGCTCGCCAGTGCGATCTTTTCGTTCGGCGACGTGACCGGGGTGTTCTTCGGCCGCGACTTCATCTCGGTCACCGCCGGCCCCGGCGTGGACTGGCGCGACCTCAAGCCCGATGTGCTCGGCATCCTGCTCGATCATTTCTCGGCGAATATGCCGCTATTCGCCGCCGGCACTGCGGCTGGCTTCTCGGTCCCGCCCGAGAGCAGTGATTTCGGCGATGCCCCCGAGGATGCCGAGATCGTCGCGCAGATCCGCGAGCTGATCGACACGCGCATCCGCCCCGCGGTCGCCAATGACGGCGGCGACATCGTCTATCGCGGGTTCGATGCGGGCAAGGTCTATCTGCAGATGCAGGGCGCCTGCGCCGGCTGCCCGTCCTCGAGCGCGACGTTGAAGAACGGCATCGAGCAATTGCTCAAATATTACGTTCCCGAAGTTACCGAAGTCCGCGCGGTCTAAGCGCCGCTTTCACTCGAAAGGATTGAACCATGGGCCGTCCCCTCGATGATGCGGGGCTGGATACGATCTTTCGTACCGCCCGCAGCTATAACGGCTTCACCGATGAGCCTGTCACCGAAGTCGATATCCGGGCGATCTACGATTTGGTGAAGATGGGCCCGACCTCGGCCAACCAGCAGTCGGCGCGTTTCGTCTGGGTGACGAGCCAGGAGGGCAAGGACAAGCTCGCCAGTCTCGCCACCGCTACGAATAGCGACAAGATCCGCAAGGCGCCGGCTACCGTGATCATCGCCATGGATCTCGGCTTCACCGAGCAGCTCCACTGGCTGTTCCCGCACGCGCCCGATGCCAAGAACTGGTTCGCCGACGATGCCATGCGCACTGCCAACGCCTTCCGCAATTCCTCGCTCCAGGGCGCCTATCTGCTGATCGCGGCGCGGGCGCTCGGCTTCGATACGGGTCCCATGTCGGGATTCGACAATGCCAAGGTTGACGAAGCGTTCTTCAGCGACCAGCCCAATCTGAAATCCAACTTCATCTCGACACTGGGCCATGGCGACCCTTCCACCATCTTCGGGCGGCTGCCCCGACCCGAATTCGAACAGTTCAATCGCGTCGTCTGAGGCATTGCCGACGCTCGTCATCGAGACCGCGACCGCTGCCTGTTCGGTGGCGCTGCTTCGCGGGAGCGAAGTCGTCGCCAGCGCGCACGAAGTCGTCGGACGCGGCCATGCAGAGCGGCTGGTGCCGATGATCGGCGCCCTGCCCGGCCAGGGCCGCGCGCCGCGCATCCTCGTCGATGTCGGCCCGGGCAGCTTCACCGGGGTGCGCGTCGGGCTCGCCGCCGCGCTCGGCCTTGCAATCGGCTGGCAGGCGGAGGTCCGGGGCTATTCGTCGCTGGCCCTGCTCGCCGCGGCGGGATTTGCGGCCGCCCCGGAACGGCCCGCACTTGCCGCGATACTCGAGGGCGGGCACGGTGAAGTCTTCATGCAATCGTTCACCGCACCGCCGCTCGCGCCCGAAGGCCCGCTCCAATCCCTGCTCCCCGCGGCAGCATTGACCGCGCTCGGCGGCCGGCCCGCGATCGGCAGCGGGGTCCGCCATCTCGTCGCGCTCGATCCCCGCGGCGACTGGAACGACTCGCTTCCCCGCGCCGAGGATGTCCGGCTGCTGCCGCCCGAACTGACCGGCTTGCCGCCGCGGCCGATCTATGGCCGCGCACCCGACGCCAAGACGCTGGCTGAGCGGGGCCTCGCATGACCGGAGCGGGCAGCGTGACCGAATTGCGCGAAGGCGGCACGCAGGATCTCGCCGAAGTCAGCCGGATCATGGAAGACGCGTTCGACCCGCGTTACGGCGAGGCCTGGACCAGCGCGCAATGCCTCGGGATGCTGTCGCTCCCCGGCGTTTGGCTGGTCATCGCCAGCCTCGACGGCAAGGATGCCGGCTTCGCGCTCGCCCGCGTCGTTGCCGACGAGACTGAGCTGCTGCTGCTCGCGACTCGCCCGGCCGCCCGGCGCCGCGGCGTCGCCGGGGCGCTGCTTCGCGCCGTCGTCGCCGAAGCACAGTCGCGCGGAGTCGCGAAGCTGCATCTCGAAGTCCGCGCGGGCAACGATGCCGTCCGGCTATACCGTCGCGAAGGTTTCGAGAAGGTCGGCGAGCGCAAGAACTATTATAAGGGCAAGATGGGGCAGGCGTTCGACGCGCATACCTACGCCCGGGAGCTTCGCTGATTTTTTTCGTAACTGAAGGTTAACGACTTGCCTTCGGTCTACAATGGTCCGATAGGACCGCCGCAGGTGGCACCTATAGTCACCGCTAAAATGGGTCGAAGGAAATAAGATGGACGGTTCAGCTGATATTCAGGAAACGCTTGTGACGCTTACTGCCGATATTGTGGCAGCGCATGTGAGCAACAATAGTGTTGCGGTTTCCGACATTCCGGTACTTATTCAGAATGTACATGGCGCGTTGACTGGCCTTGGCCGCGTCACGGCTGAACCGGAAGTAAAGCAAGAGCCTGCCGTTTCGGTTCGTTCTTCGGTGAAGCCGGACTATATTGTCTGCCTGGAAGACGGCAAGAAGCTCAAGATGCTCAAGCGTCACTTGATGACGCACTATCAGATGACTCCGGAACAGTATCGCGCGAAGTGGAATCTTCCTGCTGACTATCCGATGGTCGCTCCCAACTATGCCGAGCAGCGCCGCACGCTCGCCAAGAAGATCGGCCTGGGCACCAAGCGCCGCAAGCGCTGAGAAATCCCTCCCCTCCCTGCAAGGGAGGGGATTAAGGGGTGGGTTTGAAAAGGCTGGGCTCGATGCCCGGCCTTTTCTTTATCCCAATCGTGTCGTTGGGCTCGCTTCGCTCGCACCCACCCCCAACCCCTCCCTTGCAGGGAGGGGAGTCAAAAGGCTACATCGACGCCATGCCGCGCAAAATCGATCTCGAGCAGCTCTGCCACGACAAGGGGCTGCGCATCACCGAACAACGCAAGGTGATCGCGCGCGTACTCTCCGACGCCGAGGACCATCCGGATGTCGAGAAGGTCTATGAGCGCGCCTCCGCGATCGACCCCGGCATCTCGATCGCCACGGTCTACCGCACGGTGCGGCTGTTCGAGGAAGCAGGCATCCTCGACCGCCACGATTTCGGCGACGGCCGGGCGCGCTACGAGCCCGCGCCCGAGGCGCATCACGACCATCTGATCGACGTCGAATCGGGCAAGGTGATCGAGTTCGTCGATCCCGAGCTCGAATTGCTCCAGAAGCAGATCTCCGAGCGGCTCGGCTTCCGCCTCGTCGATCACCGCATGGAGCTTTACGGCGTCTTGCTCGACCGCAAGGCGTAACCAATCTCCGTTCGTGCTGAGCTTGTCGAAGCACCGTCTTTCTTTCTACCACCAAGAGAAGAACGGCCCTTCGACAAGCTCAGGGCGAACGGGAGGAGCAGGTGAATAGCGACCGCCGCGCCGACGCCGCCGAAGGCCTCCCGATCCGGCTGACCGGCGCGGAGCAGGCGCGGATGTGGAGCCGCGTCGTCCTGCTGCTGCTGGCGGTGCTGAGCCATGTGCCGATGCACTATCTGTGGCGGCTGCTGCGCCTCCCCTCGCCCTGGCCGCGCTGGTTCCTCGGCCGCGCCGCGTGGATCGCCGGTGCGCGCATCGCCAAGATCGGCACGCCGCTGCGCCGCGACGTCTTCTACGTCTCGAACCATCTCAGCTGGATCGACATCCTCGCGCTGGGCGGGGCGAGCGGCACCGCCTTTGTCGCCAAGGCCGAGATCGGCGCGGCGCCGGTGGTCGGCTGGCTCGCCGGGCTCAACCGCACCGTCTATGTCAAGCGCGAGAACCGGCTCGGCGTCGCCGACCAGATCAACCAGCTCCGCGACGCACTCGCCGACAATTGGGCGATCACGATCTTCCCCGAGGGCACCACGACCGACGGCAAGTCGCTGCTGCCGTTCAAGACGCCGATGCTGCGCGTGCTCGAGCCGCCGCCGCCCGGGGTGATGGTCCAGCCGGTACTGCTCGATTATGGCGATGCCGGCGAGGATATCGGCTGGATCGGCCAGGAGCGCGGGCTCGACAACGCCAGGCGTATCCTTGCGCGCAAGGGCAGCTTCGCGCTGCGGGTCCACTTCCTCGAGCCGTTCTTCCCCGCCGACTATCCCGGCCGCAAGGCGATCGCCGCGGAGAGCCGGCGGCGAATCGAGGGCGCGCTGGTCGCCGCGCTCGGCCACCCGCTCCGCCCCTTCCGCTACGCCGAGGAAGCGATCGGCTACAAGCCGAAGCCAAGCGCATAGCCCCTCCCCTTTAGGAGCGTCGGGTGAACCGCGCCCCGCGCGGTTCAGGTCAGGCCGGGGGCCTGACCTGAAC
>NZ_JBYSXG010000087.1:0-9496 GCF_058782005.1 Sphingomonas sp. FW306-1B-B10E | reverse complement strand
CACCCCCAACCCCTCCCCTGAAGGGGAGGGGCTTAACGGCCAGACTGACCGCACTGCCATTAGCTTGGCAAAGCGGGCTGGCTTGCTCCCGTCTGCAGTCCACGCAATTCTGAACGCCCATTCACGCTTCGGCGCCATCTGCGACAAATCGCGACACAAAAGCCGAACCGGCGGGACACTTTCGCGACGCGCGCGTTTCATAACGCCCCTTGTCGACCGCAGCCGCGGTCCAGTTGCAAAGGAGAGTGTTATGAAGAAGTTCTCGCTCATGCTCGCCGGCCTCGGCATCGCCGCCGCGGCTGTTCCCGCCGCTGCCATCGCCGCCCCCGCGCCGAGCTTCCAGGCCGGCTGGCAGAATATCAATGCGCGCCAGGCCCGGCTCGACGCCCGCATCAACCAGGGCATCCGCTCGGGCGCGCTCACCCGCTCGGAAGCGGTCCGCCTCAAGGTCCAGTTCCGCGAGCTCAGCCGCCTCGAGGCGCGCTATCGCGCCAGCCGCCCCGGCCTGACGCTCGCCGAGCGCCGCGATCTCGACCGCCGCTTCGACGCGCTCTCGGCACGCATCCGCGTCGAGAAGCACGACCGCAACGGCCGCCGCTACTAAGCCGCTAGCCGGCCGATGAGGACGGGCTCCGCCAGCGATGGCGGGGCCCGTTCGGTCATTCGCGCATGCGGGCCAAGTGATTGCGCCTAATAGAAAAAATAGGGCAGCAATTCAGACGCACCGACCTTACAATAGCGTATGGCCAGTCTAGCCCAAACGCATGCCGATTCGGCGACGTTGCTCGTCGTCGACGATGATCGCGATATTCGCCATCTCCTCGCCAATAGCCTCGGCGCGCACGGTTTCCATGTCGAGACCGCTGCCGACACGCACGACATGGACGAAGTATTGGCGCGCACGCATGTCGATTGCGTGATCCTCGACGTGATGATGCCGGGCGAGGACGGGCTTGCCGCCTGCCGCCGCATCTCGCGCCGCGACGGGCCCGAAGTCATCCTGCTGAGCGCGCTCGGCGAGGAGCAGGACCGCATCCTCGGGCTCGAGGTCGGTGCCGGCCATTATCTTCCCAAGCCGTGCAGCCCGCGCGAGATCCTCGCGACGGTACGCGCGGCGCTGCGCAAGCGCGGGATCGGCCCGGCGCCGGCGAGCGAGATCTATGCGTTTGACGGGTGGCGGATCGATCTCGGCAGCCACGAGCTGTTCGATCCGAATGGCGTGCTGGTCGGGCTGACCGACGGCGAGTTCGCAGTGCTGCGCGTGTTCATCGAACGCCCGCGCCGCGTGCTCACCCGCGAGGCGCTGCTCCAGGCCGCGCGCGGTCCCGATACGGACGCCTATGACCGTGCGATCGACGTCCAGGTCAGCCGGCTGCGGCGCAAGCTGCGCGCCGGCGGCGACGAGATCATCCGCACCGTGCGCAACGAAGGCTATCTGTTCGTGCCGCGAGTCGCGCGCGCATGATCTCAGCCCGGAGCGCGGCACGCTCGCCGCTGTTCCTCCGGATCTTCCTGCTGATGCTGGTATGCGTCGCGGTGGTCCAGCTGATGAACCTGACGCTGCTGATCGCGGTGCAGACGCCCTCGGCCAAGGTCTATGTCGTCGGCCAGATCGTCCAGGCGATGCAGGGGCGCGATACCGCCGAGGAGCTCGAGGTCGCGCGCGTCGCGGATGTGCCGCTGGCGCCGTGGAATCCCCGTTCGGAGCGGATCGAGGTGGCGCTGGCGGCGGCACTGGGCGTCCCGGTCACGTCGGTGCGGGTGCGCTTCCCGACGCCTTTCCTCCAGCGCGAGCGCGTATTTCAGCGCGACGCCGTGCCGCGTCCGGCGCCGATCAGCCCCGCCGCCGCGCGCAATGCGATCGTGATCGGCGGGTTCACCGCGGCGTGGCGCCAGCCCGACGGCCAGTGGATCCGCGTCGAGCCGACCGAGGGCTTCGAGCCGTGGCGCTGGTTCGTGCTGGCGTGGCTGGTCGTGTCGGCAGTCGCGGTGGCGCCGTTCGCCTGGGCGCTCGCGCACCGCTTCGCCAAGCCGATACGCGCCTTCGCTGCCGCCGCCGAGCGGCTCGGCCGCGATCCGCGCGCGCCCCCGCTCGAGCTCGAAGGTCCCGGTGAGATCGCCGAAGCGGCGGCGGCATTCAACACGATGCAGGCGCGGCTCAATCGCTATGTCGACGATCGCACCACGGTGTTGAGCGCTGTCGCGCACGACCTACGCACGCCGCTGATGCGGCTCGGATTGCGGATCGAGGGCGCGCCCGACGATCTGCGCCAGGCGTGCGAGGGCGACATTCGCGACATGGAGGGGCTGGTGTCGACCGCGCTCGCTTATGTCCGCGAGACCCGCGAGCCGCCGGTGCGCCGCCCGCTCGACCTGCGCTCGCTCACCGAGACCGTGGTCGACGACCTCGCCGATCGCGGCGAGGCGGTGCGCTTCGCGCCGGGCGAGCCCTTGGTGCTCAATGCCAACCCCGCCGCGATCAAGGCGATGGTGACCAATCTGGTGATCAACGCCGTCAAATATGCCGGTGGCGCCGAGGTGTCGCTGGCGCTCGCCGACGGCGATGCGGTGCTCGAAGTGCGCGATCGCGGCCCCGGAATCCCGGACGAGGATATCGATCATGTCTTCGAGCCGTTCTTCCGCGGCGAGCGTTCGCGCAACCGCGATACCGGCGGGGTCGGGCTCGGCCTGCCGAGCGCCCGTGCAGTCGCGCGCGCGCATGGCGGCGACGTCGAACTCGCCAATCGGCTCGGCGGCGGGCTGATCGCGACGGTGCGCCTGCCGGCCTGACCTACGACCATGAAGGCCTTTCGCCGCGCGCGCCGCTCATGATAGCGCTGCGCCCGGCGAGAGGAGAGTGTGATGGGGAACAGCCAAAGCCGCCGCGATGTCCTGGCGGGCTCGGGCGCCGCTTTGCTGGCGGCGACGCTGCCGGCCTGCGGCCGCGCGCAGGAGGGGCCGAAGCGCAAGCTCGGCTATGCAATCGTCGGGCTGGGCAGCTATGCCACCCGCCAGATCATGCCGCGGCTCAAGGACTGCGAATCCGCCAAGCTGGTGGCATTGGTCAGCGGCACGCCCGAGAAGCTCGAGCGCTTCGGCAACGAGTACGGCATCCCCAAGACGCACCGTTACAGCTACGCCAATTTCGACAGCATCCGCGACAATCCCGACATCCATATCGTCTATGTCGTCCTGCCCAATGCGCTCCACGCCGAATATTCGATCCGCGCGAGCCGGGCCGGCAAACACGTGCTGTGCGAAAAGCCGATGGCGGTGTCCTCGGCTGAATGCGAGGCGATGATCGCCGCGGCCAAGAAGGCCGGCAAGAAATTGATGATCGGCTATCGCTGCCATTTCGAGGCGTATAATCGCCACGGCATCGAGCGGATCAGGTCGGGCTTCATCGGCACGCCGAAGCTGATCACCTCGGAGCACGGCTTCAACGCCCAGCCCAACCAGTGGCGGCTCGATCGGCCGCTGTCGGGCGGCGGATCGATGATGGACATCGGCATCTACAGCCTCAACGCCGCGCGCTACCTCAGCGGCGAGGAGCCGTTCGAAGTCTATGCGATGGAGTCGACCGACAAGCGCGATCCGCGCTTCCGCAACGTCGAGGACCGTATCGACTGGCAGATCCGCTTTCCCTCGGGCGCGCTGGCGATGTGCGCGTCGAGCTATAGCTCGAACCACAATAATTGGCGCGCGACCGGCACCGAGGGCTGGATCGGGATGGAGCCCGCCACCGGCTATGACGGCCACCAGATGTGGACGCGCACGAAGGGCAAGACCGAGCAGGTCACGTTGCCGGTCCCGGCCAAGAACCAGTTCGTCGGGCAGCTCGATCACATGGCCGAATGCGTCATCAGCGGCCGCGAGCCGATCGTCTCGGGCGAGGAAGGGCTGCGCGACATGCGACTGATCGAGGCGATCTATCGCTCGGCGCGCGAGAACAAGCCGATCCGAGTCGCGGGCGCGTGATGGCCGAGCCCTGGCATACCCTGGCGATCGTCGCCGCGAGCATCGCCGCGGTGATCTTCCTCGTGCTGCGCTTCAAGCTCCAGCCGTTCCTCGTGCTGCTGCTCGTGGCGTTGGTCACCGGGCTGGCGTTCGGCGGCGAGCCCCAGGCGGTGATCGCCGCGATCCGCAAGGGCACGGGCGAGGCGCTCGGCTTCGTCGCGGTGGTGATCGGGCTCGGCGCGGTGCTGGGCGGGCTGCTCGAGGCGAGCGGCGGCGTCCATGCCATCGCGCACCGCCTGCTCGACCTGTTCGGCGAGAAGCGCGTGCCCTGGGCGCTCACCGCGGTCGGGATCGTCGTCGGCGTGCCGCTGTTCTTCGACGTCGCCTTCATCATCCTCGCGCCGTTGCTCGCTACCCTGGCGATCCGCGCCGAACGCCGCGTGACCTATTTCGCGCTGCCGCTGCTCGCCGGGCTGATGACGATGCACGCGCTGCTGCCGCCGCATCCGGGGCCGGTCGCGGTTGCCGAATTGATCCACACCGATTACGGGCTGCTCGCATTCTACGGGCTGATCTGCGGCATTCCCTCGGCGCTGCTCGCGGGGCCGATCTACGCCAAGGTCTTCCATGGCGCGCCGGGCTTCGGCGACCAGGCGCCCCCGCCGATGCTCGACGAAGGCGCGCCGCAGACCAATCCGATCGGCTTCGGTCCGGCTTTGCTCGCGATGCTATTCCCGCTCGCCTTGATCCTCATCGCGGCGGTGGCGGGGCAGGCGATGGCGCCGGGGCCGGTCAAATCCACCCTGACCTTTCTCGGCCATCCCTTCACTGCACTGATGCTCGCCGCTTTGTCGGTCACCGGCTGGCTGCGGGTGCGCGAGGGCGCGTCCTGGCCGGTGCTGTCGCGGATCATGACGCGTGCGCTCGAGCCGGCCGGGCTGATGGTGCTGATCATCGGCGCCGGCGCGGCGTATAAGGAAGTGCTGATCGAATCGGGGGCGGGGCAGCAGATCACCGCGTTGGTCACCGCCGCGCAGGTGTCGGTGCCGGTCTTCGCCTTCCTGCTCGCGGCGTTCGTACGGATCGCCCAGGGCTCGGCGACGGTGGCCATGGTCACTGCCGCCGGCCTGGCCGGGCCGCTGATCACTGCCGCGGCGCTCAGTCCGAGCCGGATCGCGCTGGTGACCATTGCGATTGGCGGCGGCGCGACGATCGCCAGCCATGTCAACGACACCGGCTTCTGGCTGGTGAAGCAATATCTCGGCCTGACCGAGGCGCAGACCTTCCGCAGCTGGACGATCGGTGCCACGATCGCCGGCCTGACCAGCTTCGGCATCGCGCTGCTGATCTGGCCCTTCGTGTAAAGAGGCGACATGACTGATATCACCCGCCGCGCCGCGCTCGCCGGTATAGCCGCACTCCCACTCGTTCCCACTCTCGCCCGCGCGGCGACGGTCGGCGGCATCACGCGCTTTGATCCGGCACTCGACGCCGTCGTCGACATCAACACGCCGGTCGAAGTCCTCGCCACGGGTTACAAATGGGCAGAAGGCCCAGTCTGGGTGAAGAAGGGCGGCTATCTGCTCTTCTCCGACGTGCCCGCCAATGTCGTCCATCGCTGGAAGCAGGACGAGGGCGCCCGGCCGTTTCTCGACCCCTCGGGACTGGTCGGGCCAATCCCGGCAGCGATCCGCGAGGCCGGCGCCAATGGACTCGGCGTCGATGCGAAGGGCCGGCTGATCATCGCCGATTCGGGCACGCGCGCGATCACCGCGGTCGACCTCGCGACCAAGCGCCGGACGATCCTCGCCGACCGCTATGAGGGCAAGCGCTTCAACAGCTGCAACGACGTCGCGTTCGGCCGGAATGGCGCGATCTATTTCACCGATCCGCCTTATGGGCTGGCGGAAGGCGACACTTCGCCGCTCAAGGAACTCGCCTTCAACGGCGTGTTCCTGCGCACCGCCGACGGCAAGGTGCGGCTGATCGACGACAGCCTCAAGCGCCCCAATGGCATCGGCCTGTGCCCGAAGAAGGCCACGCTCTACGTCTCGATGTCCGACGAGGCGCGGCCGCACATCCTGGCATACCCGCTCGGCGCCGACGGCCTGCCGCGCACGAAGCCGGTGATCTTCCACGATTTCAGCGAGCCCTTGGCGCGCAAGCTCCCTGGCCTTCCCGACGGGCTCGAGGTCGACAAGGAAGGCCGGCTGTTCGCCAGCGGCCCGGGCGGCATCTACGTCCTGTCGTCCGAGGGCAAGGCGCTCGGGCTGATCGCCACCGGCAAGGCCGCCGCCAATTGCGCGTTCGGCGAGGACGGGCGGAGCCTGTTCATCACCTCGAGCGACATGCTCGTCCGCGTCCGGCTGAAGAGCGCGGGCTGGTGAAGGGCGGAGCCTCCCACTAGATCGGGAGCATGTCCGAACCCGAGGCGATTCCCGCGGCCACCGTGATCGTGATGCGCGACGCCGCCGGGGGGCCGCCCGAACTGCTGATCGTCGAGCGGGCGCGGGCGATGTCGTTCGCGGGCGGCGCACTGGTCTTTCCGGGCGGGCGGGTCGATCCGGGCGATCGCGCGCTGGCGGATACGTTGGAGGGCGATCCCGAGGATCTCGCCGCGCGGATCGCCGCGGTGCGCGAGACGCTGGAGGAAGCCGGCGTCGCGGTCGGCGTGCGCGTGCCCGATGCCGCGATCCCCGATCTCCAGCGCAGGCTCTATGCCGGCGAGGCGATGGCCGCATTGTTCGACGAATTTGGGGGTACGCTCGATCTCGACGCGTTGGTGCCGTTCGCGCGCTGGCTCCCCGCGGGCGTCCACCACAAGGTGTTCGACACCCGCTTCTACCTCGCCCGCGCCCCCGAGGGCGCCGAGCCGGTGGTCGACGGCAACGAGAATGTCCGCGTCTTCTGGGCCTCGGCGCGCGGGGTGCTCGACGCGGCCGATCGCGGCGAGGCGATGATCATCTTCCCGACGCGCCGCAATCTCGAACGGCTCGCTTCGTTCGCCAGCTTCGCCGACGCCGTCGCCGACGCGCGCGCACACCCGGTGCGCACGGTCACTCCGTGGATCGAGGCGCGCGACGACGGCGAGCACCTCTGCATCCCCGACGATCTCGGCTATCCGGTGACCTCGGAGCCGCTCTCACGGGCGATCCGCGCATGAGGACGGTTCGCCAGGCGATCCTGGCCGTGGTGATCTTCGCAATCCTGCTGCTGCTGTTCTTCGCGGTCTACGCGACCGTTCGCAATCGCCCGCAGGACCTGCCCTGGACCCGGCTCGACCTGGGCCAGCCGATCGGCGCGTTCACCGGGCGCAAGCTCGCCGGGCTGACCGACAATTTCGCCGAATGCCGTTCGCTGCTCCAGTCGGCGGGGGTGCGCTACACGATCCTGCCGGCGGTGAAGTCGGGCGAGAGCTGCGGCTATGCCGACGGCCTGCGCTTCGCTCCCGGTGGCGCGCAGCGGATCGACTACAGCCCCGCGCGGCTCGGCGTGTCGTGCCCGGTCGCGGCGGGGCTGGCGATGTGGGAATGGAACGTGCTCCAGCCCGCCGCGCAGAAGCATTTCGGCGCGCGGGTCGAGCGGATCGAGCATCTGGGATCCTATTCGTGCCGCCGCATGTACGGGCGCAGCGCCGGCGACTGGAGCGAGCACGCCACCGCCGACGCGATCGACGTCGCCGGCTTCCGCCTGTCGGACGGCACGCACATCAGCGTGCTCGGCGATTGGAAGGGGGAGGGGCCGAAGGCGGCGTTCCTGCGCGAAGTGCGCACCGGCGGGTGCCAGTTGTTCGCAACCGTATTGTCGCCCGATTACAACGCGGCGCACCGCGACCACCTGCATCTCGACCAGGCCGAGCGCGGCGAGATGGGATGGCGGGCCTGCCGCTGAGACAGGCCCTTAAACGAGATCAGTTGGGCAGTGCGGCGATGTCGACCTTCTCGACCCATTGCGGGAAGAACGCCGGCTGGCGGTTCGACCAGCCCGATGCCGTCGCCGCGGCTTCGCTGATCGACTGGAGCAGCTTGCGACGCAGGTCCGGATGCAGATGCGGCAGCGCCGCGGCCGAGCAGAAGGCCGAGGGCAGCCAGGGACGCACTTCGGCGCCGATCAGCCGCTCGTAGAGGAAGCGATAGGCCGAGAAGCTGGTAAGCCGGCCCTGGCCGAGATCGAACGCCGAGACGGTGACCAGCGGCGCCATGAACGGTTCGATTGCGCCAAGGTCGCTATCGTCGGGCATCAGCGCGCGCAGCTCGGGAATGCGCTCGTACATGCGCGCCTGGGCGCGGATGCTGGCGGCCTCGACCACGTCGCGCGACCAGCGCTCCATCGCGTCCTGCCGCTCGAGCCCGATGTCGAGCGCGCGGCGGACATAGCGCTGCGTCGCTGCGCTGAATCCTGCGAATTCCTTCATTTCGGCCAGCGTCATGGCGCCTTCGGCCGGCTTCATTCTCGATGCCATACCCTAACTCCCACCCCACTACTCCCCACCGGCGATCCTGCGACAGAATGGTTAACGCGCCGCTTAAACAGCCGTTGGCTCCCATTCATTATAGGAATTGAAAAGGTGCTGCGGCGCAACAAGCGATGCGATGAATCGAGTCAGGGCATCGTGGAAAACACCTAGAGTGATGCCTGCGCGCAACAAAACTGCGTGATGGCCTCAATCGCGGCGTTTCGTCGTGCTGAGACGGGATTCGCTCGGATCGTTGCGGCCGGCAGCCGTCGAATTAACGAAGTCTAAACCTCTTCAACCGCTCGAAAGCGCTGATTTCCGCCATTTTTCGGACTGTTCCTTCAACCCATCGGTTCGTCGCAACGGTTCATCGGATCGGTCGGTCGAGGGGGTATACCGCCGTCCTATGATCAGGTTAGCAACACTCAACAGCTTCCTGACCGGGGGGTCGAATGAATTTCCGTGTTTTCGCAGCGCGTTTCGCGCTGGTGGCGTCGTGCGTCCTGATGACTGCCGTTCCTGCCCAGGCGAAGAGCGCCTATCTGCAGTGCGCACCTTATGCGCGTCAGGTCTCGGGCGTCGAAATCCACGGCAATGCGTGGACCTGGTGGAGCCAGGCCGCGGGCCGCTACGAGCGCGGCAGCACCCCCAAGGTCGGCGCGGTGATGTCGTTCAAGAAGACCTCGAAGAACCCGTTCGGGCATGTCGCCATGGTCTCGCAGGTGGTCAGCGACCGCGAAGTGCTGCTCACGCACGCCAATTGGTCGCGCCGCGGCGGCATCGAGCGCAACGTCCGCGCGATCGACGTCTCGCCGGCAGGTGACTGGAGCGAAGTCCGCGTCTGGTTCGCGCCGCTTGGCGGGCTCGGCACCTCGTCCTATCCGGTCAACGGCTTCATCTATTCGGACGGCCCCGGCGAAGACGCCCTCGACGCGCCGGTCACGATGGCGGCCAAGAAGACCGACAAGGTCCTGGTCGCCTCGCTGCAGCTCGACCTCAGCGACCTCAAGCTCGAGAACGTCGCCAACTGATTTCGACACGCTATCCCCTCCCTGCAAGGGAGGGGTCAGGGGTGGGTAAGAA
>NZ_JBYSXG010000086.1:0-10249 GCF_058782005.1 Sphingomonas sp. FW306-1B-B10E | reverse complement strand
GGGCGGTGGGGGTCGGGGGAGGGCCTGATGTGCGTGAGCCGCGTGAGCCTCCCCGTCGCTCCCTCCCCTAACCCCTCCCGCAAGCGGGAGGGGAATCTATGACCCCCAAGAAGCTAGCTATCCTGATCTCCGGCCGCGGCTCGAACATGGCGGCATTGGTCGAGGCATCGCGCGCCGACGACTGCCCCTATGAGGTCGTCCTCGTCGCCAGCGACAAGCCCGAAGCCGCCGGCCTCGCCTGGGCGCGCGAGCAGGGAATCACCACCTTCGCGCAGAGCCCCAAGGGCATGCCGAAGCCCGAATATGAGGCCCGGATCGACGCCGCGCTCCGCGACGCGGGCGCGGAGGCGATCGCCCTTGCCGGCTATATGCGCCTGCTCTCCGACGATTTCGTCGCGCGTTGGCGCGGGCGGATCGTCAACATTCACCCCTCGTTGCTCCCCAAATACAAGGGCCTCGACACCCACCTTCGTGCGATCGAGGCGGGCGACAGCCATGCCGGCGCCTCGGTTCATATCGTCACCGAGGAGCTCGACGGCGGCGAAGTGCTCGGCCAGGCCGAAGTCCCGATCCTTCCCGACGACACGCCCGAAACCCTCGCCGAACGCGTGCTCGTGGCGGAACATCGGCTCTACCCAAGGGTAGTAGCCGAGTTCCTATGCCGCTGAACCCCGATCCCGACTCCGCCCTCTCCAAAGTCCGCGCGCTTGCGCTCGACCTTCCCGAGGTTGAGGAGCGCCCCAGCCACGGCCAGCCGACCTTTTTCGTCGCGGGCAAGCAATTCGCCCAGTTCCGCCACGATCATCATGGCGACGGCCGCACGATCGTCGCGGTCAAGACCGCTGATGATGAAGAAGGCCCGAACCTCATCGCCATCGCGCCCGACACCTATTCGCGCGTCGCCTATCTGGGCACCGGCTGGGTCGGCCTCGCGATCCATGGCGACGACGCCGACTGGGCGCATATCGGTGACCGCATTGCGCGCAGCTGGGAGCTCGCCGCCCCGCGCAGCCTGCTAGAGGCGGGCGGACGTTGAGGGAACGCGCGCCAAGCTGCTGAGTTCTCATCCAAAGGCCGCAGCACGCGCAAAAGCGCGAAAGGGAATGCCAGATGAGCGTAGAGCCCGCCCCCCATGTCCCCGAAGGCCATGCCGGCGTAGCGACCGCGGAGGCGGGCTTCGTCATGCTCGACGGTCCCAACGGCGTGGCAGTGTCGATGACCCCCGAGGCGGCCGACCAGACCGGCCGCAGCCTGATCGCCGCAGCCGAAGAAGCGGCAGGCCAGCGCGGCGAAGCGCATCCGAGCTGAGACTCAGGCCCTTGCCCTTTCCCCATCGGCCCCGCGATAAGGGGCGCACATGATCAAGGTCGCCAGCTACAATATGCGCAAGTCGATCGGCACCGATCGGCGGCGCCGTCCCGAGCGCACGCTCCAGGTCCTCTGCGAGGTCAATGCCGACGTCATCGCGCTGCAGGAGGCAGATCGCCGTTTCGGCACGCGCGAAGCGGTGCTCACCAGCCACCTCCTCGCCGAGCACGGCGACTGGAAGCCGATCACCTTCGGGATGCGCGCGCGCTCGATGGGGTGGCACGGCAATGCCTTGCTCGTCCGCCGCGACGCCGAGATCCTCGATTGCGAGGCGCTCCATTTGCCGGCGCTCGAACCGCGCGGCGCGGTGATGGCCGATGTCCGGGTGCGCGGCCAGATCCTGCGCGTCATCGGGATGCATCTCGATCTGTCGGGGCTATGGCGCCGCCGCCAGGCGCACGCGATCATCGCGCATCTCCAGGCGAGCACGCACCAATATCCGACGGTGCTGATGGGCGACCTCAACGAATGGACACCGCAAAGCGGTTGCCTGCGCGACTTCGCCCAGCATTTCGACTTCGCGCCGACCGGCAAGAGCTTCCATGCCCGCCGTCCGATGGCACGGCTCGACCGGATCATGACCAGCCGCGATCTGACGATTGACGCTGCCGGCGTCCATGAGAGCCTCAACTCGCGCACCGCGTCGGATCACCTGCCGATCTGGGCCGAGATCCGACCCGCCTGATGCCCGCGGCCCGCGACAAGGAACTACGCCTCGCGCTCGTCTGCTATGGCGGCATCAGCCTTGCCGTCTACATGCACGGCATCACCAAGGAGATCTGGCGCCTCGCCCGGGCGAGCTGCGCCGCCCGCGAGGGCGAGGACGGCAACGGCGTCTATCGCCAGCTGATCGACGAGATCCGCGAGGCCTCGGGAATCAACCTGCGCGTGCTCGTCGATATCCTCTCCGGCGCCAGTGCGGGCGGGATCAACGCAGTGTTCCTCGCCCAGGCGATCGCCACAGGCCAGTCGCTCGATCCGCTCACCGACATGTGGATGGACCATGCTGATGTCGAGGCGCTGATCGAGCCGCGCCAGGCCCCGTCGCATCGCTTCGCCAAGATGTGGGCGATCCCGATCGCGTGGCTGGTCGCCAATCGCAGCAAGACGATCGACGAGACCGTCGAGGCGAGCGCGCGCGACGAGGTCCGCCTCAAGCTGGAAAGCTTCGTCCGCTCGCGCTGGTTCGAGCCGCCCTTCGGCGGCAAGCGCCTGCTCAATACCTTGATGAACGCATTCGACGCGATGGCGAAGGGCCCGGCCTATCGCCGCCTGCTGCCGCAGGGACAGCCGCTCGACCTGTTTGTCACCGTTACCGACTTCCGCGGCCATGCGGAGGAGCTTCGCCTCAATTCGCCGCCGCGCGTGGTCGAGACGGAGCATCGCCTGGTCTTTTCGTTCACCGATCACGGCGACACCGCCGAGCCGTTCGCGCAGGTCCCCGAGCTCGCCTTTGCCGCGCGGGCCACGTCGAGCTTCCCCGGCGCCTTCCCACCCTTCACGATCGCCGAGATGGATTCGCTGATCGAAGAGCGCGGCGCCGCCTGGCCGAGCCGCGATGCGTTTCTCGAGCATGTCATGCCTGAGCAATGGGCCGACAATCAGGCGAAGAGGGCAGTGCTGATCGATGGCTCGGTGCTCGCCAACGCCCCCTTCCGCCCGGCCATCGACGCGCTGCGCGAACGCCCCGCGCGCCGCCAGGTCGACCGGCGCTTCGTCTATATCGATCCCAACCCCAATTTCCGCTTCGATTTCTATGGCGAGGCGAAGGACACCCCCGGCTTCTTCCAGACGATCATCGGCTCGCTGTCCGAACTGCCGCGCGAACAGCCGATCCGCGACAATCTGGAGGCAATTGCCGAGCGTTCGGAGAAGATCGAGCGGATGCTGTCGATCATCGGCGAGATCCGCACCGAGGTCGAAACCCAGGTCGAGGCGCTGTTCGGCTATACCCTGTGGCTCGATTATCCGACGCCCAAGCGGCTCGCCACCTGGCGCCGCCGCGCGCAGGTCGCCGCGGCAGCAAAGGCGGGATACGGCCACACCGCTTATGGACTGCTCAAGGTCCAGGGCGCGATCGACCGCACCGCGCGGCTGCTCCACACGATCGGCGACCGCCACGAACCCGAGCGGCTGCGCGAGATTCGTGCCGCGATCGCACGTGCGGTGCAGGCGCGCGGCGGCGACCGCTTCGGCGCGACATTGTCCAATGGCGCGAGCCCGCAGACGCTAGACTTCCTGCGCACGCACGATCTCGGCTTCCGCATCCGCCGGCTGCGGCTGCTGGCGCGGCGGCTGACCGAGATCGACTTGCCGAGCTCGCACGCCGAATTGCTGCCGATGCGCGAAGCGATCTACGAATCGCTCGCCGCCTATCTCGAGCTCAAGCGCTCGGACACCTTCGCCGATCTGCGTGGCGCCGTGCGCGACATGACCGACGATGCCGGCCCGATCCTCGACCTGCTCGCCGAGCGGATGCAGCTTCAGGCGCTCGACCAGGCGACCGATGCACGGCTCTCCGATGGCTTTAGCGCGCTGTCGAAGGACCTGCGCCGCCCGATGCTGCTCGCACATCTGGGTTTTCCCTTCTTCGACATCGCGACTTTGCCCTTGCTCCAGGGCGAGGGCATGGACGAGTTCGATCCGATCCGCGTCGATCGCATCTCGCCCGACGATGCCACCACGATCCGCGCCGGCGGTGCGCATGCCACGCTCAAGGGCATCCAGTTCAACAGCTTCGGCGCGTTCTTCAGCCGCGCCTATCGCGAGAACGACTATCTCTGGGGCCGCCTCCACGGCGCCGACCGGCTGATCGACATCGTCCTATCGGCACTGCCCTTCGAGGACCGCCTGCCCGAGGCGCGCATCGCCGAGATCAAGCGCAGCGCCTTCCACGCGATCCTGGACGAAGAAGAAGCCCGCCTGACCGCGATCCCCGGCCTGTTCGCCGAACTGCGCGCCGAGATCGGCTGAATTCCCTCTCCCGTCGGGAGAGGGAAAGGGCCCGCGCCGAAGGCGGGGGGAAGGGTGAGGGCAGTTCGCCTTCCCTACCCTCACTCTTCCAGCGCGCTACGCGAGCGGGGGCCTCCTCTGGCAAGAGGAGAGGGAGTGTTGGCAACCTCGCCTACCCGGCCTAGAGTCCCGTCCGTCGCCACAAGGAAAGGAAAGGCATGCGGTTTCTGAAGGTGCTGTTCTGGCTGTTGCTGGGCGGCCTCGTTGCGGCCTTTGTGATCTACAATGGCGACGAGCGCGTCGATATCCGCCTGTGGGGTGGACTCGTCGCCGATTTCAGCCTGCCCTTGCTGCTGATCATCACCTTCCTGCTCGGCCTGCTCCCGGCGCTGGTCGCCTATCAGACATTGCGTTGGCGCTCGCGCCAGCGTCTCGCCGGGCTCGAGCGCGCGCTCGCCGATCTGCGCGCGGTCGCACCCGAGCCGGTCGTCCTGACCCCTACCCCGTTGATCGCGGACCCCCAGCCGTGAGCGGCCCGCTCTACGTTGCGCTCGATACCCCGGATCTCGATCGCGCCCGCCACATCGCCCAGCGCGTCCGCAACCATGTCGGCGGGATCAAGCTCGGGCTTGAATTCTTCATGGCCAATGGCCGCCACGGCGTGCGCGAGATGGCCGAGATCGGGCTGCCGATCTTCCTCGACCTCAAGTTCCACGACATCCCCAACACCGTCGCCAAGGCGATCCAGGCGTTGCGTCCGCTCGAGCCGGCGATCCTCACCGTGCATGCCGCGGGCGGCCGCGCGATGCTCGAGGATGCCAAGGCGGCGGCGCCCAGCGGCACCAAGGTCGTCGCGGTGACGATGCTCACCAGCCTCGACGACCGCGACCTGGTTTCGATCGGGCTCGATCCCGATCCGCACGCGCAGGTCGTGCGGCTCGCAGAACTCGCCAAGTCTGCGGGTGTCGACGGCATCGTCTGCTCGGGCGAAGAAGTCGCCGCGGCGAAAAAGGCCTGGCCGCACGGTTTCTTCGTCGTCCCCGGCGTGCGCCCCGCCAACGGACCGGCCGGCGACCAGAAGCGTGTCGTCACGCCGCGCGCCGCGCTCGACGCCGGGGCCTCGATCCTGGTCGTCGGTCGACCGATCACACAAGCCGATGATCCCGACCGTGCTGCCCGCGAGATCGAAGCGACGCTCTGACCTTATGCCGATTGCCATTCGCCATGCCACGCGCGCCGATCTGCCGCGCCTCCACCCCGTGATCGAGCGCGCCTATCGCGGTGAGACCGCGCGCCAGGGCTGGACGCACGAAGCCGACCTCATCCAGGGCCAGCGCACCGATATCGCGACGCTCGAAGCGATCGTCGCGGATCCAAGCCAGCGCCTGCTGATCGCCGAGCAGGACGAAGCCGTGATCGGCTGCGTCAACCTCGCCGACAAGACCGACGGCCTCGCCTATCTCGGCCTGCTCTGCATCGATCCTTCGCTGCAGGCTGGCGGCCTAGGCAGGCAATTGCTCGCCGCCGCCGAAGACTGCGCGCGCGAGGAACTTGCTGCCGACCGCGTCGAGATGACGGTGATCGATGTGCGCCACCGCCTGATCGCCTGGTACGAGCGCCGCGGCTATGTCCAGACCGGCGAGCGGCGCGACTTCGTTTTCGTCGTGGAGCCGCCCTTATTCATGACGGTGCTGGTCAAGCCGCTCGCCTGACAGGAAGCGCGCGATCTCGCGCGGGGTGCCCAGCCAGACCAATTCGCCCGCATAGCCTTCCAGCTTGGCCTCGACCCGCGGAAGAACGTGCAGCCGGAAGCTGAGCACGTACCAGAGGAAGCCGAGGTTGAAGCGCTCGGGACAGCCCGGCGCCATGTCGGTCCGCACCTTGCCGCGATAGGCGAACACCCGCTTGAGGACCCGCCAGGTACAGCGCAGCGGCGAAAGGTCGAGCAGGATCACTTGGTCGGTGTAGGCCAGTCGCGTCTCGAGCGTCCCCGAATAATTGCCGTCGATGATCCAGCGCGGCGCGCGCGCCACTGCTTCCACCTCGGAGCGAAATACTTCGCGTTCCGTCTCAACCCAGCCGGCGCGCCAGTAGATCTGGTCGAGATGGTGGACGGGCAGCCCAGTCTGTTCACCCAGCTGGCGGGCGAAGGTCGACTTGCCGCTGCCCGGCGATCCGATGACGAGAATGCGTTCGACCATAGTTTTTCTTAGCGCCGTCAACGGGTGACGTCGCCGGAGAATGCACTTAAGGGCATGACGATGCCCGTCACTGCCAAGATCTGCGGCCTTTCCACGCCCGACACGCTCGACGCGGCCATTGCCTCCGGGGCGAGCCATGTCGGCTTCGTGTTCTTCCCGCCGAGTCCGCGCAATGTCGGCTTCGAACAGGCGAAGGCGCTGATCGCGCGCGTCCCCAAGCATGTCTGCGCCGTCGGAGTGTTCGTCGATCCCGACGAAGCACTGCTCTCTGCCGCGCTCGCGACTGGCATCCGCATCGCGCAGCTCCACAAGACGCGTCCCGAGCGCGCCGCCGCGATCCGCAGCCGCCTGTCGGTCTGGGCCGCGGTGGCGGTCAAAACCCGCGCCGACCTCGCCCAGGCCGCCGCTTATCAGGGCGCCGCCGACCGTATCCTCTACGACGCCAAGACCCCGGACGACGCCGCGCTTCCCGGCGGCATGGGCCTGCGCTTCGACTGGAAGCTGCTCGAGAATTTCGCTCACCCGCTCCCCTGGGCGCTGTCGGGCGGGCTCGACGTCGGCAACGTCCGGGAAGCCGTAGGCGTCACCGGCGCGCGACTGGTCGACGTCTCTTCGGGCGTCGAGACCGCGCCGGGCGTCAAGGATGTTGCCAAGATCGCTGCGTTCCTCCAAGCGGTGGCGCAATGCTGAGGCTCGCTGCCCCCGTCCGCGTCGGATTTCGATGGCGCTGATCGCTCGCCCGATCGCCAGCGAATCCATCCGAATGCGTGAGACAGACATGACCGACACTGCCACCCTACCCAATTCCCTGCGCAACTTGCCCGACGAGCGCGGCCATTTTGGCCAGTTCGGCGGTCGCTTCGTCGCCGAGACGCTGATGCCGCTGATTCTCGATCTCGAGGCGCACTATCGCGCGGCCAAGGCCGATCCCGCCTTCCAGGCGCAGTTCGACGACCTGATGACCAACTATGTCGGTCGCCCCAGCCCGCTTTATTATGCCGAGCGGCTGACCCAGGCTTTGCGCGAAGGCGCGCCCGAGGGCCACGGCGCCAAAATCTATTTCAAGCGCGAGGAGCTCAACCACACCGGCGCGCACAAGATCAACAATTGCATCGGCCAGATCCTGCTCGCGATCCGCATGGGCAAGACCCGGATCATCGCCGAGACCGGCGCGGGCCAGCACGGCGTCGCCACCGCCACCGTCGCGGCGCGCTTCGGGCTGCCCTGCACGATCTTCATGGGCGCCAAGGACATCGAGCGGCAAAAGCCCAACGTGTTCCGCATGCGGCTGCTCGGTGCCGAGGTGCAGCCGGTGACCAGCGGATCGCAGTCGCTCAAGGACGCGATGAACGAAGCGCTCAGGGACTGGGTCGCCAACGTCCACGACACCTTCTACATCATCGGCACCGCCGCCGGCCCGCACCCCTATCCCGAGCTCGTCCGCGACTTCCAGAGCGTGATCGGCACCGAGACCAAAGCGCAGATCCTCAAGGCCGAGGGGCGGCTTCCCGATCTGCTGATCGCCGCAGTCGGTGGCGGGTCCAACGCCATCGGCATGTTCCACCCGTTCCTCGACGATGCCGAGGTCAAAATGATCGGCGTCGAGGCCGCCGGCCGCGGCATCGAGACGGGCGAGCACGCAGCATCGCTCACTGGCGGCGCGCCGGGCATCCTCCACGGCAATCGTACCTATCTGCTGCAGGACGAGGACGGCCAGATTACCGAGGCGCATTCGATCTCGGCCGGGCTCGACTATCCCGGCATCGGCCCCGAGCATAGCTGGCTTCACGAGAGCGGCCGCGTCGAATATCTCCCGATCACTGACGCGCAGGCGCTCGACGCATTTCAGCTCTGCTGCCGGCTCGAAGGCATCATCCCCGCGCTCGAAAGCTCGCATGCGCTCGCAGCATTGCCCGTCAAGGCGCGGGAAATGCGGCAGGATCAGATCATCGTAGTCAACGTCTCGGGCCGCGGCGACAAGGACATCTTTACCGTCGCCGACGCGCTGGGGTTTGCGCTGTGAGCGCGCGTAATCGCCTGTCCGGCGCCTTCGCCGCCGCACGCGCGCAAGGCCGCGCCGCATTGGTCACCTTCGTGACCGCGGGCGACGGCGAGACCGCCGCGATCCTCGACGCCCTGGTCGCCGGCGGTGCCGACGTCATCGAGCTCGGCATGCCGTTCACCGATCCGATGGCCGACGGCCCCGCGATCCAGGCGGCGAACCTGCGCAGCCTCGGCGCGGGCACCCGCACCGCCGATGTACTCGCGATCGCCTGCGCGTTCCGCGACCGTCACCCCGGCGTGCCGCTGGTGCTGATGGGCTATGCCAATACGATGACCCGCCCCGATCCCGCGACCTTCGCGGCGATGGCGGTCAATGCCGGTGTCGACGGGATCATCTGCGTCGATATTCCGCCCGAGGAAGCCGACACGCTCGCGCCCTTCGCCGAGTACGGCGTCGACGTGATCCGCCTCGCCACCCCGACCACCGATGCTGCCCGCCTCCCCGCAGTGCTCGAAGGCGCCTCGGGCTTCGTCTATTACGTCTCGGTCGCCGGGATCACCGGGCTCCAGCAGGCGGCGCAATCCTCGATCGAGGATGCGGTCGCCAGGCTCAAGTCCGCCACCGACCTGCCGATCGCGGTCGGCTTCGGCGTTCGCACGCCCGAACAGGCGGCGCAGATCGGCGGCGTCGCAGACGGCGTCGTCGTCGGTTCGGCGATCGTCGATCTGGTCGGCAGGCATGGCCAGGATGCGCCAGCCGCGGTCCGCACCTATATCCAATCCCTCTCCGCCGCCCTCGAGACGGCCCGCAAGGAAGTCGCATGAGCTGGATCAGCCGCGTCCGCAACGCCCTCGCCTACGTCACCACCAAGACCAGCGAGACCCCCGACAATCTCTGGCACAAGTGCAAGGGCTGCGGGACGATGGTGTTCTCGAAGGAGCTCGAGGACAATCTCTACGTCTGCCCGCATTGCGACCATCACGAGCGGATCGGGCCGGCACGGCGCTTCGAATATCTGTTCGACCCGGGCAGCTACACGGTGCTTCCCAGCCCCAAGGTCGCCGAGGACCCGCTCAAGTTCCGCGACCAGAAGCCCTACCCCGCCCGCCTCAAGGCCGCGCGCACCGCGACCGGCGAGCCCGACGCATTCCTCAACGCCAGCGGCACGATCCTCGGCCAGAAGGCCGTGATCGGCGTTCAGGACTTCGCCTTCATGGGCGGGTCGATGGGCCAGGCGGTCGGCGAGGCGTTCATCGCCGGCGTCGAGGCGGCGATCGCCGCGAAGGCGCCGTACATCGTCTTCACCGCCTCGGGCGGCGCGCGCATGCAGGAGGGCATCCTCAGCCTGATGCAGATGCCGCGCACCACCGTGGCGATCGAGATGCTCCACGATGCCGGGCTGCCCTATATCGTCGTGCTCACCGATCCGACCTCGGGCGGGGTGATGGCGGCCTATGCGATGCTCG
The DNA here is from genome assembly GCF_058782005.1 of Sphingomonas sp. FW306-1B-B10E. Taxonomy (NCBI): domain Bacteria; kingdom Pseudomonadati; phylum Pseudomonadota; class Alphaproteobacteria; order Sphingomonadales; family Sphingomonadaceae; genus Sphingomonas; species Sphingomonas sp. FW306-1B-B10E. Next base: position 257 of record NZ_JBYSXG010000086.1, on the reverse strand, counting down.
GCGACGTCCAGATCGCCGAGCCGCGCGCGACCTTGGCGTTCACCGGCCGCCGCGTGATCGAGAACACCATCCGCGAGAAGCTTCCCGACGATTTCCAGACCTCTGAATATTATCGCGAGCACGGCCTGGTCGACCGCGTCGAACACCGCAAGGACCTGCGCGAAGTGCTCGGCCGGCTGATCGGCCTGCTCACCGACGCGCGCGAGGCGGCGTGACATCAGTTTAGCCCCTCCCTTTCAAGGGAGGGGTTGGGGGTG
>NZ_JBYSXG010000085.1:0-11436 GCF_058782005.1 Sphingomonas sp. FW306-1B-B10E | reverse complement strand
ACCCCAACCCCTCCCCTGAAGGGGAGGGGCTTAAGAAGGAGAAGCGTGTGACCTTCGAACTCCAACGCATCGCTCTCGCCACCGGCGTCGAGCTCGACGTCGCGGTCGCGGGCGATCCGACCAATCCGCCGATCGTTCTGCTCCACGGTTTCCCTGAATCGCACCGCACCTGGCGGCACCAGATCCCTGCGCTCGCCACCGACCACTATGTGGTCGCGCCCGACCAGCGCGGCTTCGCGCGCTCGTCCAAGCCTGAGGGGGTGGACAACTATACGCCCGACAAGATCGTCGCCGACCTGCTCGCGCTCGCCGACCATCTCGGCATCGGGCAGTTCACTCTGGTCGGGCACGATTGGGGCGGAGCGGTCGCGTGGATGGCTGCGCTCCAGCATCCGCAGCGGATCACGCGACTAATCATCGTCAACGCGCCGCATCCTTTGGTCTTCCAGCGCTCGCTGTTCGACGATCCCGCGCAGCGCAAGGCGAGCCAGTATATCACCCGCTTCCGCGACACCGGGATCGACCAAGGGCTGGTCGGCGCGGGGCTCGAGCGCTTCTTCGCCTCGACCTTCGCACAGCATGTCGTCGGCGCGATCGCGGGTGCGGACAAGGCGGCCTATATGGACGAATGGGGCCAGCACGGCGCGATGACGGCGATGCTCAACTGGTATCGCGCGAGCCGCATCATTGTGCCGGCACCCGGCGAGGATGCTGAACGGCCGGCCTGGCTCGACGCGCCGTTCCCGCCGGTGACCCAGCCGACCCTGGTGATCTGGGGCATGCGCGACGTCGCGTTGCTGCCGGTGCAACTCGAGCTCGCCGGTCTGGTACCCGACCTGACGATCGTCCGCGTCGAGGATGGCGGCCATTTCGTGCCCTGGGAAAAGCCCGAGGCGGTGACCGCGGCGATGCGGGAATGGCTGGACGCCTAGGAAGGCGTGCGCTCGAACACCGCCGCGGCGCTGAAGCCGACACCGGACACCATCACGCGATACCCGGCCCGCGGCTGCAACGGTGCGGCCGGCGCGCGCGCGCCAAATTCGCGCGGTAGCTCGCCGTAGCGCACTGCAGTGGCGCACCCCTTCGCGCTGCGATCGCGGCTGATCTCCCAGACCGGCGCGGCATCGTCGGGCGCCTTGGGATAGACGGTGACGCTGTCGATGCAGCGGCGGGCACCTTCCGACGGGGCGGCGAGCGCGAACGTGACCCCGCGCGGGTCTTGCGTCACCGCGAGCTCGGCGCCCTGCTTGCACCCCGCCAGCGCCAGCGTCGCGCAGATCAGTCCTCCGAACACGTCGGCTCGGGGGCTAGAGGCCATAGATCCCGGTGTTCTCCAGGCGACGCTCGAGGTCGCGCAGAGTCGCCTGGTCTTGGGGAAGTGTCGATCCGCGCAGGCGGGCGTAATCGCCCACCATCTCGGCCTGTCCCTCGATCGTTTCCTCGGCATAGGTCGTGTCCCGCGTGTCGTAGCGGTAGACCTCGTTGCGATCGAAGTCATGGTCCTTCAGGTCGTTGGCATATTTGTTGGCGAAGGACCCGTAGCCGAGACGGTCATATTGCACGACATGGCTGAACTCGTGGATCAACAGCGAACGTTCGTCACCCGGCTGGCCAAGGTCGCCGGAATAATGATCTTTGTCGAGATAAATGGTGTTGCCGATCGTGATCGCCGGATTGCCGCCGAGCTTGAACGCAGCATGTGCGGCGGGCGAGTTGCCCGGCCCATCGACGATCCGCACCTTGTCGAGATCGATCTCTTCGCCATAGGCGGCGCGGATGGCGCTGCGCTCCGCGGTAGTCAGCGTTCGCGCCTTGTCGCCGCGCATCGAATCAGCGAGCGCATCCGCCGCCGCGTGCGGCAGGGTGCGGAGCTTGTCGCCGATCGCATCGGCCGCCTCGCGAAGCTCCTGCAGCCCGCGCCGCGCCAGGTCGATCGGATTGGGCAGAGATGGCAGGCTGGGAAGATCGGGCAGGCCAGGCAAGCCCGGGAAACTCGGAAGACTTGGCAGGCCGGGCAATTCAGGCAGATCCGGTATGCCGGGGATGTCCCAACCGCCAAACGCCGCAGTCACCTGCATCGAACGCAGCAATTCGCCCTGCTCGACCGGCGTCAGCAACGCCGTTGCCTGGTCGTAGCGCTGCGCGGCCGCACCGGAATTGGTTTGCGCCAGCGCCGCGATCTCGATGCCGAGCGCGTTCACGTCGGTTCGGCCCTGCGCGTCGGTCGGGAGCGGCGGCTGGGCAGACGCTGGGGTTCTGCTGGGCAGGCTTGCGCCATTGTTTTCGACGGCCAACATCAGAAAGCTCCTCTGCTTGCCCCAGCAACGCAATGCCCCCAATGATCGACGCACCCAATAGTCGCTCCGACTATCGGCGCCGCGCGCTAGCGCTTGCTGCGCATCCCCGGCGTCTTCTTGACGGCGTCGTCGTCGAACAGCTTGCAATAGCGCTCGCTTTGCGGATCGAGCAGTGCGATCCGGCCTTCGTGATCATGATGCACGCCCCAGCCGAACTGCTTGACCAAAGGCGAGGTGCGCAGACAGGCCTGGGGCTTCGCGAAAAACTCTCCGCGGCTCTTGTCGCCGCCGCGTGCGCGGTGCGTCTCGTAGAGCAGGTCGTCGCTGGTCAGCGCATAGGGCTTGCCCAGCAGGCCATGCTGGATCGTGGCGACGGTGCCGAGCTTTTGGGGAATCGTCGCTTCCGAAACCGGGCAATCGGCCGATGGCGTGATCAGCGTGTCGCGAGAATTAATACTATACATCGGCATAGGCCCGCATGACGTACGGTCGCGTTTCATAGGGCGGCGCGAGTGCCTCGACCCAGGCGCCGTGCGCGTGGGTGAGCGCGACGAGTTGCAGCGGCGTGTCGCCGGGCCAGCCGCGGACGCGGACTTCGTGGCGATTGAGGTCGCGATTGGGCTCCATCATCACCCAGCCGAGCGGGCGCTCGGGGGTGGCGCGTTCGCCGGCTTCGGTCATCGCATCGGCGATGCGTTGCTGGATCGCATCGGAGAGGTACTGCCAGACCACCGAATGCATCAGCACGCGGGTGACGCCGGCCGCCTGTGGCTCGGCGAGGCGGGCCTCGACCCAGTCGGCGGCGTCACCCTGGACCAAGTCGACGCCTTCGGCGCGGACCATCGCGATGGTCTTTTCGAGTCGGGCCTGGCGCTCGGTGTTCTCGACCCAGCAATAGGCCTGGAGGCGCTCCGCATCGCGCTCACCCGACAGATCGAGCGGCTGGATATCGACGCCGCGCGCGGAGACGATCTCGATCGGCGCGTGCGGCGGCGGCGGGCCGCGCCATTCGGGCTTGATCTCGACCGGCGAGTCTGCCGGCCCCGATCGCTCGCCGCCTAGATCGAATCGATAGCGGCCGATCAACAGGTTGAGCCCCGCGCTCGATCCGATCTCGAGCACTTCGAACTTGGGGCCGTAGCGCGCCGCGAGATGAAGGATGCCGGTCATCAATCCGGCCGAGCGCCCGGCCTCGTTGGTCTGGGGCGGGCCGTCGAGCCAGGGCAGCAATTCGGCATCGTGCGCGACGAAAACCTGGTTGAGGATCGCGCTGAGCTCGGCTTCGTCAGTGACCGCGCCGGTGAAGACGGGGGCGATCTCCGGGGCGCCGCGCCGGTAAAGCGCATGAAGCCCGCCGATCAGCCGCAGCACCAATGCGTCGGCGACCGGCTCGCCCGGCCAGTCGAGCACGCGGCGCCCGGTCTCGCTGTCGCGGGTCAGGCCGGGGCCGAGCACCGTGGCGATGCGCGCGGTGATCGGTGCGGCCATCGCGGTGCAATAGCCGGCCTGGATGCGGAAGCTGTCGCGGTTCGTCTGCTCGTCGGCCATGAGTCCTCCCTTCGGCTCTGTTGCGCCCGGGCCACCCCCCAAGTAAAGCCCCGGCACCCATGCAAGAACCGCTCATCCTCGCCGTCCCCAAGGGCCGGATCCTCGACGAGGCGCTGCCGCTGCTCGCCGCGGTCGGCATCGTCCCCGAGCCCGCTTTCTCGGACCCGGATAGCCGGGCGCTGCGCTTCCGGACCAACAGCCCGGCGATCGACCTGATCCGCGTGCGCGCGTTCGACGTCGCGACCTTCGTCGCGCACGGGGCGGCACAGCTCGGCATCGTCGGCTCGGACGTGCTCGCGGAGTTCGACTATTCGGAGATCTACGCGCCGGTCGATCTCGGCATCGGCCACTGCCGCATCTCGGTCGCCGAGCCCGCCGACATGGCCGAGAAGGACGATCCGCGCGGCTGGAGCCATGTCCGCATCGCGACGAAGTATCCGCACATCACCCGCGCGCATTTCGAGACGCGCGGGGTGCAAGCCGAGTGCGTCAAGCTGAACGGGGCGATGGAGCTGGCGCCGGTGCTCGGACTCGCGCCGCGGATCGTCGACCTGGTCTCGTCGGGCAAGACGCTCAAGGAGAATGGCCTGGTCGAAGTGGAGGTGATCGCTGAGGTGACCAGCCGGCTGATCGTCAACCGCGCGGCGTTCAAGATGCGCGCGGGGGAAGTGGTGCCGCTGGTCGATGGGTTCCGGAGGGCCATTTCTCCCCTCCCGCTTGCGGGAGGGGTCGGGGGAGGGCTTGACGTGCGTGAGTCGGATGGAACCTCCCCGTCACTCCCTCCCCTTACCCCTCCCGCAAGCGGGAGGGGAATGTGATCCGCCTCGATGCCTCCGCGCCGGACTTCGCCGCGGCCTTCACCACCCTCGTCAACGCGCGCCGCGAAACCGATGAAGATGTCGCGCGCAACGTGACGCACATCATCCGGCGCGTCCGCGACGAGGGCGATGCCGCGCTCCGCGACCTGACCCGGCTGTTCGACAAGCACGATCTCGACCAGAGCGGCTGGCAGATCGACCGCGCCGATTGCCTCGCGGCGTGGGAAGGGCTGACCCCCGAACTCCGCGACGCGCTCGAGCTCGCCGCCGAGCGGATCGCGGTGTACCACGCCAAGCAGAAGCCCGAGGATCGCGACGAGATCGACAGCGCCGGCATTCGCCTCGGCGCGCGCTGGCGCGCGGTCGATTCGGCGGGAGTCTATGTCCCCGGCGGACGCGCGGCCTATCCCAGCTCGGTGCTGATGAACGCGATCCCCGCCAAGGCGGCGGGGGTTCGGCGGCTGGTGATGGTCACGCCGACTCCCAATGGCGAAGTCAACCCGCTGGTGCTCGCCGCAGCGCACATCGCCGGGGTCGACGAACTCTGGCGCGTCGGCGGCGCGCAGGCCGTGGCGGCGCTGGCCTATGGCACCGATAGGATCGCGCCGGTCGACGTGATCACCGGCCCGGGCAACGCCTGGGTCGCCGAAGCCAAGCGCCAGCTCTACGGGGTGGTCGGAATCGACATGGTCGCCGGCCCTAGCGAGATCGTGGTTGTTTCGGACGGTAAGAACGAACCCGAATGGATCGCTGCCGACCTGCTCAGCCAGGCCGAGCACGACCCGACCAGCCAGTCGATCCTGTTCACCGACGATGCCGGGTTCGCCGACCGGGTGGCCGCGGCGGTCGATGCGCAGATCGAGACGCTGTCTACCGCGGCGACGGCGCGGGCGAGCTGGGACGCCAATGGCGCGATCATCCTGGTGCCGAGCCTGGTCGAAGCGATGCCCTTGTGCGATCGCCTCGCCCCCGAGCATCTCGAGCTCGCTTGCGACGAAGCCGAGCAATTGTTCGACCTGGTGCATCACGCCGGCTCGGTGTTCCTCGGCCGGCACACGCCCGAGGCGGTCGGCGATTATGTCGCCGGGCCCAACCATGTCCTGCCGACCGGACGACGCGCGCGCTTCGCCTCGGGGCTGTCGGTGCTCGATTTCATGAAGCGGACGAGCTTCCTGGCCTTGGACGAAGCCGGGCTTGCTGCTATCGGGCCGGCCGCGGTTGCGCTGGCGGAGGCAGAAGGCCTGCCCGCACACGCGAGATCGGTCGCGATTCGATTGGCTTAGTGTTCCTGCGAAAGCAGGAACCCAGAGTCGCACAGACCACGCTCCGTTACCCTGGGCTCCTGCTTTCGCAGGAGCACCGAGGACGCTAAGGATCCTTAAATGCCCAGCCCCAAAGCCCGTACCCGTTCCAAGGCCCGTGCCGCCTCGCGGCTCGCCGCCGTGCAGGCGCTGTACCAGCAGGAGATGGAGGGCACCAAGCTCGCCGTCCTGCTCACCGAATTCCACCAGCACCGGCTCGGCGCGACGATCGAGGATGTCGAATATGCCGATGCCGACGTTCCGTTCTTCGACGACATCGTCAAAGGCGTCGACGCGCGGCGCGAGGAGGTCGACCGGCTGATCGCGGGCAAGCTCAGCGCCGACTGGTCGCTCGACCGGCTCGACAAGCCGATGCGGCAGATCCTCCGCGCGGGGACCTACGAATTGCTGGCGCGCGCGGACGTGCCGGTGGGGGCGGTGATCAGCGAATATCTCGACGTCACCGACGCATTCTACGACCGGCGCGAAAAGGGGTTCGTCAACGGCCTGCTCGACGCGATCGCGAAGGAAGTGCGGGGTTGAACCCTGATCCTCCCCGGGACGGGGAGGGGGACCATGCGTAGCATGGTGGAGGGGGCGTGCCGCCAGGGGTATCCTATGCGTAGAGCCCCCTCCGTCAGCGCTTCGCGCTGCCACCTCCCCGTTCCGGGGAGGATCTGAGATGCGCGAGCTCGAGTTCATCGCCGCGCTGCGTTCGCTGCCACTCCACCCCGGCGCGCAGGATCTGCGCGACGATGCCGCGGTGATCGAGATCGGCGGCGAGGCTCTGGTCGTCACCCATGACGCGATTGCCGAGGGGGTGCATTACCGTGCTGGCACCGATCCTGCCGATATCGCGTGGAAGCTGGTCGCAGTGAACCTCTCCGATCTTGCCGCCAAGGCTGCCGAGCCGATCGGGGTGCTGATCGGGGCGACTTTGGTCGAGGGCGCCGAGCGTTTCGTTCAGGGTTTGCGCGAAGTGCTCAACGCATACGACGTCAAGCTGCTCGGCGGCGACACGATTTCGTATGCCGGCCCGGCGACCTTCGGCTGCACCGCAATCGGTCGCGCCACCGCCAGGCCCGTCCCGGCGCGGACGGGCGCGCGGGCAGGGGATGCGCTCTATGTGACCGGGACGATCGGCGCGGCGATGCTCGGCTTCGAAGCTGGCGACGGCGCCGCCTATCTGCGCCCACGGCCTCGGCTCGCGGAGGGGCTGGCGCTCGGACCACATGTCAGCGCGATGATGGACGTGTCCGACGGGCTGCTGCTCGATGCGCGGCGGATGGCCGAGGCGAGCGGCTGCACCGCCGCGCTCGCGCTCGACGCGATCCCGTTCGCGCCGGGGGTGGATGACCGGCTCGCCGCGGCGCGCTGGGGCGACGACTATGAATTGCTGTTCGCCGCGCGCCAAGGCAGCGCTCTGCCCGTGCCCGCCACCCGGATCGGCACGATGCGCGAACAGGCCGCGCAGCCCCTGCTGCTCGATGGCGAAACCCCTCCCGAACGCCTCGGCTACGAGCACCGCTGAGGCGGGTTGCGCGCGCTTCGGGTGCCCGATACCTTCCCCGCTCCGCACGACCGGCATCAGACCGGCGGCGGTTTCAGTTCTAGGGGAAGGACATCGCCTGATGACGATTGTGTATCTCGCCATCGCCTGCGGTTTGCTGGCGTTGGCTTACGGCTTTCTGACCAGTCAACAAGTGCTGCGCGCCTCGCCCGGCAATTCGAAGATGCAGGACATCGCCGCCGCGATCCAGGAAGGCGCGCAAGCCTATCTGCGCCGGCAATATACGGCCATTGCAATCGTCGGCGCGATCGTCGCAATCGTCATGTTCCTCACCCTCGGCGCGCTGCCGACTTTGGGCTTCGTGATCGGCGCGCTGCTTTCCGGGCTTGCCGGGTTCGTCGGCATGAACATCTCGGTGCGCGCCAATGTCCGCACCGCTGAGGCCGCACGGCAATCGCTCCAGTCGGGGCTGACACTCGCCTTCCGTTCGGGCGCGATCACCGGCATGCTGGTGGCCGGGCTCGGGCTGCTCGCGATCGCGGGCATCTTCGCCTATCTGGTCGACGTCGCGGATCTCGCGCCCAATTCGCGCAAGGTGATCGAGACGCTGACCGGGCTCGCCTTCGGCGCCTCGCTGATCTCGATCTTCGCGCGCCTGGGCGGCGGCATCTTCACCAAGGCAGCGGACGTCGGCGCCGACCTGGTCGGCAAGGTCGAGGCCGGAATCCCCGAGGACGATCCCCGCAACCCCGCCGTCATCGCCGACAATGTCGGCGACAATGTCGGCGATTGCGCGGGCATGGCCGCCGATCTGTTCGAAACCTATGTCGTCACCCTGGGCATCACCATGGTGACGATCGCGCTGCTGATGCGCGGGCTGGTGCCCGAACAGCTGCTCGCGCTGATGACCCTGCCGCTGATCGTCGGCGGCGTGTGCATTATCACCTCGATCGTCGGCACTTATTTCGTCCGGCTCGGGCGGAAGGAGTCGATCATGGGCGCGCTCTACAAGGGCTTCTGGGTAACGGTGATCCTGTCGATCCCGGCGATCATCGGCGTGACGCATTATACGCTCGGCGGGCTCGACACCGTGATCGGCGGGGTCGGCGATCCCTCGGCCTTCCTCGAAAGCTCGACCGGCACTGCCGACCAGCTCAATATCGGCACCGCTACGGGTCCGAGCTTCACCGGCTGGGATCTCGTCATCTGCATGATGATCGGCCTCGCCGTCACCGGTTTGCTGGTGTGGATCACCGAATATTACACCGGCACCAACTACCGCCCGGTCAAGTCGATCGCCAAGGCATCGGAGACCGGCCACGGCACCAACGTGATCCAGGGCCTCGCGATCAGCCTTGAATCGACCGCGCTGCCGACCTTGGTGATCGTGATCGCGGTCATCGCCGCCTATCAGATCGCCGGGGTGATCGGCGTGGCGTTCGCGGCGACGTCGCTGCTCGCGCTCGCCGGCATGGTCGTCGCGCTCGACGCCTACGGCCCGGTGACCGACAATGCCGGCGGCATTGCCGAGATGGCCGGGCTCGAGGACGAAGTGCGCCACAAAACCGATGCGCTCGACGCAGTGGGCAACACCACCAAGGCCGTGACCAAGGGCTATGCGATCGGCTCGGCGGCGCTGGCGGCGCTCGTGTTGTTCGGGGCGTACACCACCGACCTCCACGAGTTCTTCCCCAACGTCGACGTCGATTTCAGCCTGAGCAATCCCTACGTCATCGTCGGGCTGCTGCTCGGGGCGCTCTTGCCCTATCTGTTCGGCGCGTTCGGCATGACCGCGGTCGGCCGTGCGGCGGGTTCGGTGGTGCAGGACGTCCGCGACCAGTTTCGCGACAATGCCGGGATCATGCAGGGCACCAGCCGCCCGAATTACGGCCGCACGGTCGACATCGTCACCCGCGCGGCGATCAAGGAAATGATCGTGCCCTCGCTGCTGCCGGTGCTCAGCCCGATCATCGTCTATTTCCTGATTACGGCGGTGGCAGGCCAGCATGAGGGCTTCGCGGCGCTTGGCGCGATGCTGCTCGGCGTGATCGTCTCCGGGCTGTTCGTTGCGATCTCGATGACCAGCGGCGGCGGCGCGTGGGACAATGCCAAGAAATATATCGAGGACGGCAATCACGGCGGCAAGGGCTCCGAGGCGCACAAGGCCGCGGTGACCGGCGACACCGTCGGGGATCCGTACAAGGATACGGCCGGTCCCGCGGTCAATCCGATGATCAAGATCACCAACATCGTCGCGTTGCTGCTGCTCGCCGCGCTGGCGGGAAGCCACATCGCGGGCTGACGCCCGAAAACGTTCGACCCTCTCCCCGTCCGGCGCGCCCGGGCGGGGATTTTGTTTGCGCGGCGCGGCTCTGCTAGGGGCGCGGCGTGACTCAGCCTGACCTCCCGATCCACGTCGCCGCACTTTACCAGTTCACGCGCTTCGCCGATTGCGCTGCGATCCAGGCACCCTTGGCCGCCCTCTGCAATGCCGAGGGCATCAAGGGCACCCTGCTGCTGGCACCTGAAGGGATCAACGGCACGATCGCCGGATCGGACGCCGGGATCGACGCAGTGCTCGCTCATATCCGCAGCCTGCCGGGCTGCGCCGGCCTCGACGTCAAACATTCGCGCGCGGCGGCGATGCCCTTCCACCGGATGAAGGTACGATTGAAGCGCGAGATCGTGACGATGGGCGAGCCCGACCTCGACCCGACCGATGCCGGCACCTATGTCGCGCCGCAGGACTGGAACGCGCTGATCGATGCCCCCGGCACGATCGTGATCGACACCCGCAACGACTATGAAGTCGCGATCGGCAGCTTCGCCGGCGCGATCGACCCGCAGACGCAGAGCTTCAGTCAATTTCCCGAATGGGTGCGTGCACATCGGCACGAATGGGAGGGCGCCGACAAGCCGAAGATCGCGATGTTCTGCACCGGGGGGATCCGCTGCGAGAAGTCGACCGCCCTGCTCAAGGCCGAAGGGTTCGAGGAGGTCTATCACTTGAAGGGCGGCATCCTCGCTTATCTCGAACAGGTCGCGCCCGAGGCGAGCCGCTGGCAGGGCGAATGCTTCGTGTTCGACGAACGCGTGTCGGTCGGGCACGGGCTCGCGCTCGGCAGCTACGGACTGTGCCGCGCCTGCCGCAGGCCGGTGAGCGCGGAGGACCAGACTTCGCCGTTGTTCGTCGAGGGCGTGGCGTGCCCCGCCTGCCACGACGCGCGCAGCGACGAACAGCGCGCGCGCTATGCCGAGCGGCACCGCCAGGCGGCGCTGGCTGCGGCGCGGGGCGAGGCACATATCGGCGCGACCTTTTCGGAGTCCGACCCTGACTGAGCCGATCCTCTACAGCTTCCGCCGCTGCCCTTATGCAATGCGGGCGCGGCTGGCGCTGGCGGTGAGCGAGACGGCTCACGAGATCCGCGAGGTCATGCTGCGCGATAAGCCCGCGGCGATGCTCGCGGCCTCGCCCAAGGGGACGGTGCCGGTGCTGGTGCTGCCCGGCGGTACGGTGATCGACGAGAGCCTAGACATCATGCGCTGGGCGCTGGGGCGCAACGATCCCGAGGATTGGCTGGCGGGCGACGATGCCGGGCTGATCGCGGCGAACGACGGGGCGTTCAAGCACCATCTCGACCGCTACAAATATCCCGAGCGGCATGGATCCGATCCGATCAAGCATCGCGGGCGGGGGCTGGAAATGCTGGGCGTGCTTGAGGCGCGATTGGCGGAGCATCCCTGGCTATGCGGCGCGCGGCAATCGCTCACCGATGCGGCGATCCTGCCGTTCGTGCGCCAGTTCGCCGCTGTCGATCGCGACTGGTTCGATGCGCAGCCGCTGGCGGAGGTGCAGGGCTGGCTGGCGCGGCAAATGTCTTCGGCTTTGTTCGCCGAGGTGATGGCCGTGCGGCCGCAGCGGGTCCCTTAAGCCCCTCCCCTTCAGGGGAGGGGTTGGGGGT
>NZ_JBYSXG010000084.1:0-11453 GCF_058782005.1 Sphingomonas sp. FW306-1B-B10E | reverse complement strand
GGGGAGGGGTTGGGGTGGGGCCTATCCGCGGGCGCGGCGCACGATGATTATCCTCGGCCTCGATCCCGGCCTCGGCACCACTGGCTGGGGTATCATCCGCGCCGAAGGCAATCGGCTCGGCCATGTCGCCAACGGCAAGCTCAAGACCGACCCCCAGGCGCCGCTCGCGCGTAGGCTCGCGCATCTCGACGCAATGCTGGCCGCGATCCTCGCCGATCACGCGCCCCAGGCCGCGGCTTGCGAAGAAGTCTTCGTCAATTCGAACGCGCAATCCACTCTCAAGCTCGGCCAGGCGCGCGGCGTCGTGCTCTGCGCGGCGGCACGCGCCGGGCTAGATGTCGGCGAATATACGCCGAGCGTGGTCAAGAAATCGGTGGTCGGCACCGGCGGCGCCGAGAAGGCGCAGGTCCACGCGATGGTCGCGCGGCTGCTGCCCGGCGTGAAGATCGACGGCCCCGATGCCGGCGACGCGCTCGCGGTGGCGATCTGCCACGCGCACCATCTGTCGAGCGCGCGCCGCGGCGTCCGCTGACCGGATCAGGCCGCCAGCGCCAGCCCCGCTCGGTCCTCATCGTCATTGGCGGGGCGGGGCGCCGGCCGCGTTCCCGCAGCCCGGCGCGCGCGTCTTGCCCGCCGCGCCACGGGAAGCCGGCGCAGCACCCAGGTCCTGACCATGCCGATCCGCACCGTCGACGCCGCGAGGATCCCCACCGCCAATGCGTCGACCAGCGAGCTGACCTCGAACGCCGCCGCCCAGCCGGCGAGCTCGGGCAGCGCCATCCCGAACAGCTGAAGCCCCTCTTCTTCGAGCAACCAGAAGCACGCCGCGCCGATCGCCGCGAGCACCAGCCAGGTCAGCACCGCGCCGCGATGAAGCCGCGCCAGCCGCGCGGCCGGCCATTCGACCAGCCAGCGCCGCATCCCGCGGCCGAGGGGCGTGCCGCCCGCCGCGAATAGAGCGAGCCAAAGCAACAGCAGCGCAGCAGTCATTTCCGATCCCCCTGGTTATGCGGGAAAGATGGTGCGGCTTCCCGGTCGCCGCCAGATCAGCCCGCCATTTTCGCTTTCCTACCTTGCCGCGTTCTGGCTATGTACCAAGCGTGCGCAGCCTGATCCTCTTCGCGACCCGCCCCCGCGCCCGCCGTTGCGGACAAGTTGCGAAACCCGCGCCAGGCTCGCAACTTTCTAAACTTTGCCTCGGACGGAGCGCCGCATGATCGCGCATCTCAAGGGCACGCTGGCCGCGACCGGCGCCGATCATGCGGTGATCGACGTGAACGGGGTCGGCTATCTGGTCGGCGCCTCGGCGCGCACCTTGACCGCGCTCGGCATCGTCGGCGATTCGGTGACGATCCACACCGAGATGCTCGTCGCCGAGGATTTCATCCGGCTGATGGGCTTCGCCACCGCCGACGAGCGCGACTGGTTCAAGCTGCTCACCCATGTCCAGGGCGTCGGCGCCAAGGTCGCGCTGGCGATCCTCTCGATCCTCGCACCGGACGAGTTGCGCACCGCGGTCGCCCGCGCCGATTCAGCGATGATCGCGCGGGCGAACGGCGTCGGCCCCAAGCTCGCCCAGCGCATCGTCAACGAACTCAAGGACAAGGCCGGCGGCATCGCGCTCGGCAGCGCCGGCGGCGCTCCGGCGCCTGCGGGCAGCGCCGCGGGCGATGCGGTCTCGGCACTGCTCAATCTCGGCTTCAAGCCCGCCGAGGCATCGAGCGCGGTCAGCGCCGCCAATGACGAGCTCGGCGCCGGCGCTACGCTCGACGCGCTCGTCCGGCTGGCGCTGCGCAAGGCGGCGAAGTGAGACTTTTCTGGACTTTGGTGCTGGCCCTTGTAGCCACTACCGCGAGTGCCCGCGCCTGCACCGACGACAGCGCAATGCGTTATTATTTCTTCGACCACGAACCAGTGTCGAGCGCCGGCCGCAGCGTGCTGCTCGTCCGCATCGTCGAGATAGACGGCGACATCGTACGCGCCAGGGTGGATGCGCGGTTCGCTAAAGCGCTCGGCATCGATCTCGTGACGATTGACTTGCCCAGATATCCGTGGGGCAGCAATTGTATTAGCTACGGGCTGACGGATGGCTTGGCGTTTGTAGCCGTTGATCGGCTAAGCGGGCAGAAGGCTCGCACGGGGCGGGCTGTCGCCGTCGCCCTGCGCGAGCCGTACGACACGCGCCCGCGGAGGGGCAAGGCGGAGCTCGACGGTTACATCGTCGATCCGGCTGTCAAAGCGACCGCTGGTGCTTCAGAGGTACGGGTTCCATGACCGTGACCAATCGCATCCTCACGGTTTCGCGCCCCGCCCACATTGACGTTGCGCTGCGCAAGGCGGCCAAATAGCCATGGAAATCGAAGTCAGCGCAGAGGCGAGGGACAAGGCGCTCAACCGCCGCGTCGCGATCACCGTGGTGATCCTCTCGGTGTTCATGGGGCTGTGCGGGATCAAGGACGGCAACATCGTCCAGGCGATGCAGCAGGCCCAGTCCGCCTCGGTCGACGGCTGGAACGAATATCAGGCGACGCGTGTGAAACAACATGTCGCCGAGAGCAGTCGCGCGCAGATCGCCGCGCTGGCGACCGATCCGGCCAAAGCGGCGCCGGTCCTCGCCCAGCTCGACCGCGACATCGCCCGCTACAAGTCCGAGGCACCCCGGCTGTCGAACGAGGCCAGGGCGCAGGCGGCGCAATATGACGCGCTCAACGTCCATGACGACCAGTTCGACGCGAGCGACGCCGCGATCTCCACCGCCATTTCGATCGCCGCGGTCGCGGCGCTCGCCGAAAGCGGCCTGCTGCTCTGGGCGGCCTGGGCTTTCGGCGCGTTCGGGCTGTTCATGGGCCTGTGCGGGTTCCTCGGCTGGGGATTCCATCCGCAATTGCTGAGCGGACTGCTCGGATGACCGAGCCCCGCATTGCGACCTGCCGCTGCGGCCAGCTCAAGGCCGAGGCCAGCGGCGAGCCGGTGCGAATCTCGGTGTGCCACTGCCTCGACTGCCAGCGGCGCAGCGGCTCGGCCTTCGCCGCGCAGGCGCGCTTTCCCATCGACCAGGTTCGGTTCGAGGGCGAGGCGAAGGAATGGGTGCACGTCAACGACAGCGGCGCGGCGACGCATTTCCACTTCTGCCCGAGCTGCGGCGGCACGGTCTGGTACCAGGGCGGCGGACTGCCCGATCTGATCGCCATCGCCATCGGCGGCTTCGCCGATCCCAATTTCCCCGCGCCGTATTTTTCAGTGTGGGAAGTGCGCAAGCAACCTTGGGTGCAGATCTCGGGGGAGGGAATCGAGCATTATGACTGACGCCGCACGCGTCCCCCCCGGAGTTGGAACGCCGTCCGATCGGGAGTATCCTGGCGCAATGACCTATCACACCGTCCTGATGCCGCCCGCGCTCCAGGCCTGGGTCGATGCGCGCATCGCCGAGGGCGCCTATGCAGATGCCGCCGACTATCTTCGCGACCTGGTACGCCGTGACCAGGAGCGTGGCGACCGGGCTTGGCTGAAAGCGATGATCGACGAAGGCCTCAAATCGGGCGTGCTGGATCAAGATGCCGAAGAGGTGCTCGACGAGATCGTAGCCGAAGACCCTGATCTGCGTGGCTAGGACGCGGATTTCGCCGGCGGCTCGGGGCGATCTTCGGGACATCCGCATATACAGCAAGGCAGCGTTCGGTGCTGAGCAGACGTCGAAATATCTGGAAGGGTTGCGAGAGACGTTTCGGTTGCTACGCGAGCGTCCTTTCGCCGGCGCGCTCGATGAGAAGCTTGGCGAGGGCGTGCGCGGTTTCCACTATCGCTCGCACCGCATCTATTATCTTCCGATGCAAAACGAGGTCTTGATCATCCGTATTCTCCACCACGCCCGCAATGTCGCCGGCGATCCCGGGCCGGATCAATGACCGACGACCGCATCCTGACCGCCTCCCGCCGCGCCGAGGACGTCGACGCCGCATTGCGTCCCAAGACGCTCGACGAGTTCGTCGGGCAGAAGGGCGCGCGCGAGAATCTGCGCGTGTTCATCCAGGCGGCGAAGCAGCGCGGCGACGCGCTCGACCATGTCCTGTTCTTCGGCCCGCCCGGGCTCGGCAAGACCACGCTCGCCCAGATCATCGCCCGCGAAATGGGAGTCGGCTTCCGCTCGACCTCGGGCCCGGTGATCGCCAAGTCGGGCGATCTCGCCGCCCTGCTCACCAATCTCGAGGACGGCGACGTGCTGTTCATCGACGAGATCCACCGGCTCAATCCCGCGGTCGAGGAAGTGCTCTATCCGGCGATGGAGGACCGCGCGCTCGACCTGATGATCGGCGAGGGGCCGTCGGCCCGTTCGGTGCGTATCGACTTGCCGCGCTTCACCCTGGTCGGCGCGACCACCCGCCAGGGGCTGCTCACCACGCCGTTGCGCGACCGCTTCGGCATCCCGGTGCGGCTGCAATTCTACACCGTCGACGAGCTCGAGCGCGTCGTCACCCGCGCCGCGACCCTGCTCGACCTCCACGTCGCCCAGGACGGCGCGCACGAGATCGCGCGGCGTGCGCGCGGCACCCCGCGCATCGCCGGGCGGCTGCTCCGCCGCGTCCGCGATTTCGCCAATGTCGCCGGCGAGGAGACCGTCCATGCCAAAGTCGCCGACGCCGCGCTCACCCGGCTCGAGGTCGACGCACTCGGCCTCGACAATATGGACCGGCGCTATCTGATGATGATCGCCGACATCTATCGCGGCGGGCCGGTCGGGGTCGAGACGCTCGCCGCGGGGCTAAGCGAGCCGCGCGACACGATCGAGGAAGTGATCGAGCCCTATCTCATCCAGATCGGCATGATCGCCCGCACCGCGCGCGGCCGCTGCCTCAATGCCGCGGGGTGGAAGCATCTCGGGCTCAATCCACCGCCCACCGCGCAGGAAGGGCTGTTCGACTGAGGCCAGGGGTTCCCCCGAGTCCGCAGCTTGGTTAAGGCCCGTTCATGCACGCGCTCTCCGCCTTGGGCCGCTTCGAGGGCCTCGAGCACCATTTCGAGCTGCGCGTCTATTTCGAGGACACCGACCTCACCGGCGTGGTCTATCACGCCAATTACCTGCGCTACATGGAGCGCGCGCGCTCGGACATGCTGCTCGCCGCCGGGGTCGACCAGCGCACTGCCTTCGACGCGGGCGAGGGCGCCTATGCGCTGCGCAGCGTCCGGCTCGATTATCGCAATCCGGCGCGGCTCGGCGAGGAACTGATCGTGGTGAGCCGGCTTGTATCGCTGCGCGCCGCGTCGGTGACCATTCAGCAACGAGTCATGCGGGGCGAAACAATCGTGGCGCAAGGTGAAGTCGAGGCGGCGTTCGTCTCCCCGGCAGGTCGTCCGCGGCGCCAGCCGGCAGATTGGATGGCGGCGTTCGAACCGCTGCTATGGAAGGGAAACTGAACTCGACATGCTGTTTCTGAATACCGCCGCCGCGACCATGTCGCCCGTCGCCTTGTTTCTCCAGGCCGATTGGGTGGTCCGCGGCGTGATGATCGGGCTGCTGCTGGCGAGCCTGTGGACCTGGGCGATCATTCTCAGCTTCGGCTTCCGCGTCAGCGCGGTGAAGAAGGGCATCGCCAGCTTCGAGACCGAATATCGCGAGGCCGACGATATCGACGAGTTCCACCGCCGCGCCTCCAGCCGCGACCAGCCGATCGCCCGCGTTTTCTCGGCGGGCGTCACCGAATGGCGCCGTTCGACCACCGGCAAGTCGATCGACCGCGAAGGTACGCGCGAGCGCCTCGCCACCGCGATGGGCGCCACGGTCGCGCAGGAGATCGACCGCCTCGCAGATCGCCTCAACTTCCTCGCCACGGTCGGCGCGGTCGCGCCGTTCGTGGGGCTGTTCGGTACCGTGTGGGGGATCATGCGCAGCTTCACCAGCATCGCCGCCGAGCAGAATTCGTCGCTCGCAGTGGTCGCGCCGGGGATCGCCGAGGCGTTGTTCGCCACCGCGATCGGTCTGTTCGCCGCTATCCCCGCGGTGATCGCCTACAATCGCTACAGCCACGGCATCAACCGCGTCGAGCAGCGGCTCAACCGCTTCGCCGATGGCTTCCACGCCACGCTCAGCCGCCGCCTGGAGATGGAGGCGTGAGGCTGGCCAAACTGTTCCTCCCCGGCACGGGGAGGTGGCAGCGCGAAGCGCTGACGGAGGGGGCTCTCCTCCTAGGGAATCCCGCGCGGAAACCCCCCTCCACCACGCCGCTTCGCGTCGCGGTCCCCCTCCCCGTGCCGGGGAGGATCTAGATGGCCATGCATCTCCCCTCGAACAAAGCTCGCGGCCGCCGCACCCCGATGGCCGAGATCAACGTCACGCCCTTGGTCGACGTGATGCTCGTGCTGCTGATCATCTTCATGGTCACCGCGCCACTGCTCACCGCGGGCGTGCCGATCGACTTGCCCGAGAGCCGGGCCAAGGCGCTCGACCAGGAGCAGAAGCCCGTCCAGATCGCGATCGACGACAAAGGCCAGGTGTTCGTAGACGACGAGCCGGTCGACGATGCCGGGCTGCCGGGCATGCTCGATCAGGTCGCGGCGCGCAAAGGCGCCGACGGCAAGCCCGCGCAAATCTATCTGCGCGCCGATCAGGGCCTCGGCTATGGCAAGGTCATGCACGTGATGGGCGAGCTCAATCGCGCCGGGCTCAACCGCGTGTCGCTGCTGACCAACGCCGCGAGCAAGTGACGCGATGGCGCTGACTCGCTCCGAGGCGATAGGTCTGGCGGTCGCGGCGATCGGCCATCTTGGGTTGTTCGTTTTCTTGTCGCCCGCGATGTCGCCCAATCCCGAGAAGCTCGTCGTCACGCCGATCGAAGTGTCGATCAGCGAGGATGTCGGGCTGGAGAGCCAGGCGCCGGTGCCGAGCCACGAAGAGGCCGCCGCCCGCCTGTCCCCGGTCGAATCGCCCGACGAGCCCGAGGCGACGCCGCCCGAGCCCCAGCCCGACCCGCAGCCGGTCGCCAGGCCGCAGCCGGCGCCGCCCGCCAAGCCCGCGCCGGCGCCCGATCCGCGCCCCGCGCCGCGCGCGCCGGCAAAGGCCGCGCCCACGGCGCCGGCCAAGCAGCCGGCCAAGCCTGCGCCCGCCGCCGCTCCGGCGAAGCAGCCGGCAAAGCCCGCCTCTGCTGCCGCGCCCGCCAAGCAGCCGACCCGCCGCGACGTCCGCGCGAGCGGCGCGCTCGACGGGATCATGGCCGGGATCAGCTCCCGCCCGAGCGAGGGCAAGGCGACGACGCCACCCGCGACGACTGCCGGCCCGGCGGTACGTTCGGCGCTCCAGGCCGAGGTGATGCGCCAGGTCAAGCCGCATTGGACGCCACCCAGCGGCGCCGATTCGGAGAAATTGCGCACCACGGTCGTCGTCCAGCTCAACCGCGACGGCTCGATCGCCGCGCGGGTACGCGTCACCCAGACCGGCATCACGGACAGCAACCGTGCGCAGGCCGCGCTCCACAAGGAGCGCGCGATCCGCGCTGTCACGCTCGCAGCGCCGTTCAAGCTGCCGCCGCAATATTACGATGCGTGGAAGACCATCGGACCGACACTCTACGAGGATCTTTGACCATGAAGGCCAGCCAAATCGCATTGGGGATCGCACTCGCGCTGGGCGTCGCGGCGACCGCGCACGCCCAGGACGCGCCCGAGGCGCAGACGGCGCCTGCGGCACCGGATTCTGGGCAGGAATCGGTACTCAGCGTCGACGTCACCAATGCCGCCGCGAAGGACATGGTGCTGATGATCCCGGCGATGCCCGCCGCCGGCGCCGCGGCCACTGCCGCCGGGGCGACCGACGAGCTCGGGCGCAAGCTCGCGCAGGTCATCGACGACGATCTGCGCAACACCGGCCTGTTCAAGACCCAGGGGCCCGGCCAGGCCGGGACGATCGCCTATAGCGAAGTCAACGCGCCCAACTACGCGGTGTGGGCGGGCCGCTCGGCCCAGGCGCTGGTCCAGGGCTATGTCCGCGCCGGCGGCAATGGCCAGCTCACCGTCGGCTGCTATCTCTATGATGTCGCGCTGCAGAGCGAGTTGGTCCGCCAAGGCTTCGTCGTCTCGCCCGGCGACTGGCGCCGCGCAGCGCACAAATGCGCCGACGCGATCTATACCCGGCTCAGCGGCGAGGGCGCCTATTTCGACAGCCAGGTCGTCTACGTCGCCGAGCAGGGGCCCAAGGGCAAGCGCCGCAAGCAGCTCGCGATCATGGACCAGGACGGCGCCAACCACCGCTTCCTGACCAACGGCCAGAACATCGTGCTCACGCCGCGCATGTCGCCGAAGCAGAACGCGATCGTCTACATGAGCTACGAAAATCGCCGCCCCTCGATCTGGATCTATGATCTGGTTGCGCGGACCAACCGGCGGCTGGTCGAGAATGTCAGCCAGAATTTCGCGCCGCATTTCTCGCCCGATGGCCGTAACATCCTGTTCTCGATGTCGGTGGCGGGCAATACCGACATCTACCGGATCAGCACGAGCGGCGGCCAGCCCCAGCGGCTCACCAACGTCCCCGGCATCGACACCGGCGGCAGCTATTCGCCCGACGGCAGCCGGATCGTGTTCGAAAGCGATCGCGGCGGCAGCCAGCAGCTCTACGTGATGAACGCCGACGGATCGAACCAGAAGCGGATCAGCTTCGGCGGCGGGCGCTATGCCACCCCGGTATGGAGTCCACGCGGCGATCTGATTGCGTTCACCCGCACCGGCGGCGGCGCGTTCCGGATCGGGGTGATGAACCCGAGCGGCGGCGGCGAGAAATTGCTCACCAACAGCTGGGGCGACGAGGCGCCGAGCTGGTCGCCCAACGGCCGCGTGCTGATGTTCTTCCGCGCCGCGCAAGGCTCGGGCAAGCCCGATCTGTGGTCGGTCGATCTCACCGGTGCCAATGCGCGCAAGATCCCGACGCCGCTCGACGGCTCGGATCCGAGCTGGGGACCGATTCGCCCCTGAAACGTTATCCCAGCGGGTCGCCCGCAAAACACACGACTAGAGGAGGAATGACGATGGCCAAGATGACGACCAGCCTGATCCTGGGCCTGGCGCTTGTCGCCACCGCGGGCTGCACCAAGAAGCGTCCGCCCGAACTGCCGCCCGCGCCGACCGACACCGCGCCGCCCACCGACGGCAACGGCGAGAGCAGCGACACGGTCGCCGGCCGCCTCAACGAGCAGTTCAAGCGCGAGATCACCAGCGACACCGTGCATTTCGCGCTCGACCAGTATGACATCGATTCGGAAGCCCGCTCGATCCTCGACAGCCAGGCCACTTGGCTCGTCGCGCATCCCGAGGCGCGCGTGACGCTCGAGGGTCATGCCGACGAGCGCGGCACCCGCGAATATAATCTCGGCCTCGGCGATCGCCGCGCCAACGCCGCCAAGAACTATCTCGCCGCGCGCGGCGTCTCGGCGACTCGGATCACCACGATCAGCTACGGCAAGGAGCGCCCGATCGCTCTTGGCTCGGACGAAGCCAGCTGGGCGCAGAACCGCCGCGCAGTGACCATCGTCATCAACTGATGCGTTTGGAGGCTACCCCATCCCGTTCGCCCTGAGCCTGTCGAAGGGCTGTTCTGCCTTCTGCCGTCAGAAGAAGAACGGTGCTTCGACAAGCTCAGCACGAACGGGGAATAGGGTGTTCCCCGGCAATAGACGACGCCGTCGATCCTCCGGATCGGCGGCGTTTGCACATCCATGAATATCGCTTGCGCCGCCCCCATCTTCGATATAAATATGATATCATAATAACGGGAGGCAAGAATGACGGACATTCGTGGTGCGAGCTCTGCGCTCCGGCAGAGCAGCGAGCGCACGGCACTTACGATGAGCGGCTATGGCATGCTCGCCATCCTGCTGGTGGCGATCGCGATCGTGGCGGGTTCGGTCAGCCAGATCGACCGAGTGCCGGACGCGTTCGTGGTGGCGGGGCTGGTCCTCGGCTCGCTGATATTCCTGTTCGGCGTCGGCGGCTTCTACCTGCTCCAGCCCAACCAGGCGGCGGTGATCCTGCTGTTCGGCGATTATCGCGGCACCGATCGCACCACCGGCCTGCGCTGGACCTGGCCGTGGATGCTCAAGAAGAAGGTCTCGGTGCGCGCCAACAACATCATTTCCGATCGGATCAAGGTCAACGATCTGCGCGGCAACCCGATCGAGATGGCGGCGCAGGTCGTATGGCGCGTGACCGACACTGCGCAGGCGCTGTTCGACGTCGACGACTACAAGGCGTTCGTGATGGTCCAGATCGAGGCCGCAGTGCGCACGATCGGCTCGCGCTATCCCTATGACGATTTCGAGCATCAGGAAGTCACGCTGCGCGGCAATCACGACCAGGTCGGCGCCGAGCTGCGCGACGAGCTGATCGCCCGGCTGCGCGTGGCCGGGATCACCGTCGACGAATGCGGCTTCACCCATCTTGCCTATGCGCAGGAGATCGCCGGCGCGATGCTCCGCCGCCAGCAGGCCCAGGCCGTGGTCGCGGCGCGCCAGACGCTGGTCGAGGGCGCGGTCGGCATGGTCGAGATGGCGCTCGACCAGCTCAGCGCGAAGAACGTCGTCGAACTCGACGACGAGCGCCGCGCCGCGATGGTCTCGAACCTGATGGTCGTGCTGTGCGGCGAGCGCGACACGCAGCCCGTCGTCAATGCGGGCTCGCTGTACCAATAGGATTATTGCGTGTCGGTACCCCCCAAAAAGGCGTTCCCGCTGCGTCTCGATCCCGCGCTCTACGCGGCGATCGAGCGCTGCGCGGCGGCAGACCTGCGCAGCGTCAACGCGCAGGTCGAATGCCTGCTGCGCGAGGCGCTGGGCCGCCGCGGGGTCAAGCTTGCGGAGCCGGTCCGCGCCAAGCGCGGCCGTCCGCCCAAGGATAAGGAGGACGAAGCATGATGTTTGGCATCGCACGCAAACGGCGCTGCGGCCGCCGCGACCCGCGGCTCGCCGCCGTGCTGGGACTGTTCTCGGCAGGCATGATGGCCGCGGCGGCATTCGTCCAGCGATACCAGGGCAAACACGAGACGATCCTCGTCGTCGGATTGGTCGCGATCCTGATCATCGGGCTCGCCGTGATCCGCGTGACAGTGCTCAATCGCGATGGCGACGGGCGATGAGCGCCTGGCTGCACCAGCTGCGCGATTGGTACCGCGTCCGCCCGGGCTATTGGTTCGCGCAGAAGCGCTATGGCTGGGGCGCGGTGCCGGTGACGTGGCAGGGCTGGGCGCTGACGCTCGGCGTGCTGCTGATCGCCGGCGGCATCGCACGGCTCACCCAGCGCAGCGCGCTCTACCAATTGCTGTTCGTGCCGCTGTTCGCCGGGGCGCTCTGGCTATGCTGGGTCAAGACTGACGGCGGCTGGCAGTGGCGCTGGGGGGAAAAGAAATAAGCCCCTCCCCTTCAGGGGAGGGGTTGGGGTGGGGCCTGTCCGCGGGCATTACACTCGGTGAGACATGG
>NZ_JBYSXG010000083.1:0-11639 GCF_058782005.1 Sphingomonas sp. FW306-1B-B10E | reverse complement strand
ACCCCAACCCCTCCCCTAAAGGGGAGGGGCTTTGCCTGAACCGCGCTCACAGCGCCTTCTCCAGCCACGCATCGGCATCGGCTTCGAACGCCGCGCGCACCGCGTCCTCACCGATCCGCGATACTGCGTCGGCGACGAAGGCGCGCGTCAGCAGCGCCTTGGCGCGCGGCTCCGGAATGCCGCGGCTCTGCAGGTAGAACAAAGCGCGCTGGTCGAGCTCGCCGACCGTCGCGCCGTGGGCGCATTTGACGTCGTCGGCGAAGATCTCGAGCTCGGGCTTGAGGTTCACCGTCGCGCCGCGTTCGAGCAGCAGCCCGCGCAGCGATTGCTCGCCATCGGTCTGCTGCGCAGCGCGCGCGACTTCGACCCGCGCGGCGAGGCTGACGGTCGAGCGATTCGCCGCCACCGCGCGCCACAATTGCCGCGAGGTGCCGTCGACCGCTTCATGACGCACCGCCACTGCGGCTTCCTGCTTCTGCGTGTCCGAGGTGAGCAAGGCGCCGCCCATCTCGGCGAAGGCGCCCTTGCCGCTGAGGGTCAGCGCGCCGTCGATCCGGCTGCCCATCCCACCTGCGCCGAGGAACACCGAGACGAGGCTCGCCGCCTCGCCGATATCGGCCTCGTCGCGCAGAGAGACGAAGCCGTCCGCCTGCAGCAGCCGCACCGAGCGCATCAGCCGCGCACCGCGGGCGAGACTAATCTGGGCGAGCCGGTTGGCCCAGCCCGACCCGGCATAGGTCTCGATCACCGACGCAACGGCGTCCTCGCCGAGCGTGATGCGCGCGGGGACGTGGCTTTCGCCGCCGCTGCCTAGATGGACGATCTGGATGCCGGTGACCGCGGCTTCGGCGTCGAGGCTGAGCACCCAGCCCTCGCCCTCGGCCATGCCGCCGAGCGGATGCGCGGTCTCGGGCGCGAAGCGCGCGACCTTGACCGGGCCCGGGCGGCTATGCGCGGGCTCGAACACGCCGTCGACGAAGAGCAGGCGCGGGCCGTCCAGGTCCAGGAAGAGATTGGCGGGCTTGAGGCCGGTATCGCGCGGCGGGGCGTCAGCGGCGGCGCGCAGCGCGCCCATATCCGCCCAGCGCCATTCCTCCATGCGAGGCGTGGGAAGTTCGAGCGTGGTCACGCGATCCTCCCCGGCACGGGGAGGGGGACCATGCGCAGCATGGTGGAGGGGGGGCGCCACGAAGGAAGTCGCTGGTGGAGAGCCCCCTCCGTCAGCGCTTCGCGCTGCCACCTCCCCGTGCCGGGGAGGATCTGAAGCGAACCGCTCACGCCGCCACTCCATAGCCTTCGCGCTCGAGCTGCTGCGCGAGCTCGGGGCCGCCGGTGCGGGTGATACGGCCCGCCTCCAGCACATGGACGAAATCGGGCTGCACGTAATCGAGCAGCCGCTGGTAATGCGTGATCAGCAGCACCGCCTTGTCGGGCGCGCGCATGATCCGGTTGATCCCCTCGCCCACTGCCTTGAGCGCGTCGATGTCGAGCCCGCTATCGGTCTCGTCGAGGATCGCCAGCCTGGGGCCGATGATGCCCATCTGGACCATCTCGTTGCGCTTCTTCTCGCCGCCCGAGAAGCCGACATTGACCGGGCGCTTGAGCATCTCCTGGTCCATGCCGAGCGCATCGGCCTGGGCGCGAGCGAGCTTGAGGAACTCGCCACCCGACAGCGGCGCCTCGTCGCGCGCGCGGCGCTGGCTGTTGAGCGCCTCGCGGAGGAACTGGACGTTGGAGATGCCTGGGATCTCGACCGGATATTGGAAGCCGAGGAACAGCCCGGCCGCGGCCCGCTCGTGGGCGTCCATTTCGAGCAGGTCGGCGCCGCCGAACGTCACGCTGCCGCCGGTGGCCTCATAGCCCGGGCGGCCGCCCAGCACATAGCCGAGCGTCGATTTGCCCGCGCCGTTGGGGCCCATGATCGCGTGGACCTCGCCGGCATTGACGCTGAGGTTGAGCCCCTTGAGGATTTCCTTGCCGTCGATCTCGGCGCGAAGGTCGGTGATGTTGAGCATGTCTTCCTATTCTTCCTGGCCGAGCTGCGCGCGCGCATAAGCGAGCAGCTTGGGGCGCACACAGGCGCGGATTTCCTCGACTCCCCGCAGCCCGGTGCGTGCACAGGCGACGGTGGATTCGCACGCGGTGCGATCGAACCCGGCGTCGCCGCTGGTCTTCGAGATCGCGCAGGCGCGGACGCGGTTCTTGCGATCGAATTTGAGGCTGACCCGCATGCGTTCGCGCCGCGCCTCGACGACGATCTCGGCATCCTGCGCCGGCGGCTCCTGCGCGAGCGGCGCGCCGAGCAGCAAGGCGGCGAGCATCAGGCTCATATCGGCACCGTCAGCAGCTTGATGTTCTTGAGCGGCTCGGGCGCGTTGTATGCGTCGACGCGGCCGCCCTCGGGCAATTCCCAGATGATCTTGTACTGCTTGGGCTGGACGATCGCCGCAGTGACGTCGGCCTCGACCGAATCGAGGATTGCCTGCATCCGGCCCCACCAGCGCTTGTTCACCGGGCGATCGCCGAGCACGATCCGTCCTTGCGTGAAATCGCCCTCGACAAAGGCGCGGCAGCCCTTGACCGCCTCGGCGATCCTGGCGGCGCGCGCGGCATCCTCGGCCGGCGCGACTCCGACCTGGCGGACGATGCAGCGGGCGTGCCGTGTGGCGATGCCGATCTGCGGCACGCTGTCGACGGCGACGCCGCCGGCGGCCTGGGCGGCAAGAGCGAGCGTCATTGCGAAGATCATCATTTCACTCCCGGGGGCGCAAACACCCGCCCCGTCATCGATATTGCGCGTGTGCAGCTCATTCGCCGAGCTCCCGCGCCGGCCCGACGCGGATGATCGGGCCATCCGACGGCGCCTTGGGCAATGGCGGCAGCTTGACGCGCTGGCGCTCGGTCTCGCGGCTCGGCTCCTGCACGGTCAGCGGGCCCGCCTGCCCTGCGGCGAGCGTCGGCGTGGTGAGCTTGGGAAGCGTGAAGGTCTGCGGCACCGACGCGGAACCGGCGGGACGCTGCTCGCCGGGCGCGCGCAACGCGGCCGCATCGAGCACGACCAGCTCGCTGCAATCGGTAACCTGGTCGGCGGTCTTGGCGTAGCAGACCGGCGTCGCCTGGCAGGCGTCGGTATCGCGCTTCTGGCTGCCGCTCGACACCATGACGCGGCAGTTGCGCAGCTTGCCGTCGGCGCCCTTGTCGAACAGCATCGTCGTACGCCCGAGCTTGGCCTGCACGACGACCTCCTCGACCTCCTGCGGGTCGGCGGGAGGCGCGGCGGGAGTGCTCTGGGCGAGGAGGAGGGCGGCGAGGATCATTGCGCCTTCTCAAGCCCCTCCCCTTCAGGGGAGGGGTTGGGGTGGGGGCTGTCCCATCGACGTGTCGAGCCGTTCAAGGCGGCGGCAATCACGTGAACGACACCTTCTAGGTTCGACATCAGGTCGGCGTTGGTCACCCGCAGCACCCGATAGCCATGCTCGCCGAGCCAATCATCCCGCAGCCGATCCTTGGCGTCGTCATGTGTGTCGTCGTCAACCTCGACGATCAGCCCATCGGCCGGACATAGGAAATCAGCGACGAACGGCCCAATCACGGCCTGACGGCGGAACTTGCAACCGCCGAGCTGCGAATTGGACAAATGACGCCACAGCCGCTTCTCGGGTTCGGTGGGATTGCGTCGCATTTCGGTCACGCGCTGCTGCAGCCACTGAATACGCTCAATGGACAGCCCCCACCCCAAACCCCTCCCCTGAAGGGGAGGGGCTTTCTTGTTCCAGCCCTTGTCGAGCGGATGGCTCAACCCACACTTCCCTCAAGCGAGATCCCAAGCAGCTTCTGCGCCTCGACCGCGAACTCCATCGGCAGCTGCTTGAGCACTTCGCGCGCGAAGCCGTTGACGATCAGCGCCACCGCGGCCTCCTGGTCGAGCCCGCGCTGCATCGCGTAGAAGAGCTGGTCCTCGCTGATCTTCGAGGTGGTCGCCTCGTGCTCGATCTGCGCGGTAGGGTTCTTGACCTCGATATAGGGCACGGTGTGCGCGCCGCATTGGTCGCCGAGCAGCAGGCTGTCGCACTGGGTGAAGTTGCGGACATTCTCGGCGCCGGCATTGACCAGCACCTTGCCGCGATAGGTATTGTCGCTACGGCCGGCGGAAATGCCCTTCGAGACGATCGTCGAGCGGGTGTTCTTGCCGATATGGAGCATCTTGGTGCCGGTATCGGCCTGCTGGCGGCCGTTGGTCACCGCGACCGAATAGAATTCGCCGACCGAGCCGTCGCCCTGAAGGATGCAGCTCGGATATTTCCAGGTGATCGCGCTGCCGGTCTCGACCTGGGTCCAGCTGACCTTGGAGTTCTTGCCGGCGCACAGCGCTCGCTTGGTGACGAAGTTGAAGATGCCGCCGAGGCCGTTCTCGTCGCCGGGATACCAGTTCTGCACCGTCGAATATTTGATCTCGGCATCGTCCAGGGCGACCAGCTCGACCACGGCGGCGTGGAGCTGGTTCTCGTCGCGCATCGGGGCGGTGCAGCCTTCGAGATACGAGACATAGGCGCCCTTGTCGGCGACGATCAGCGTGCGCTCGAACTGGCCGGTATTCTCGGCATTGATGCGGAAATAGGTGCTCAGCTCCATCGGGCAGCGCACCCCCTCCGGAATGTAGACGAAGGTGCCGTCGGAGAAGACCGCGGCGTTGAGCGCCGAGAAGAAATTGTCGCGCACCGGCACGACCTTGCCGAGCCACTTCCTGATCAGCTCGGGATATTCGCGGATCGCCTCGCTGATCGAGCGGAAGATGACGCCGGCTTCCTCGAGCTCCTTGCGGAAGGTGGTCGCGACCGAGACGCTGTCGAACACGGCGTCGACCGCGATCTTGCGCGATCCCTCGACCCCGGCGAGCACCTTCTGCTCCTCGATCGGGATGCCGAGCTTCTCGTAGACGCGCAGGATCTCGGGATCGAGCTCGTCGAGGCTGCCGATGCTCTTCTTCGCCTTGGGCTCGGCGTAATAATAGGCGTCCTGGTAATCGATGTGCGGGATCTGCAGCTTGGCCCATTCGGGGAGATCCATCTCCTGCCAGATGCGGAAGGCCTTCAGCCGCCAGTCGAGCATCCATTCGGGCTCGTTCTTCTTGGCCGAGATGTAGCGGATCGTGTCTTCGCTCAGCCCCTTGGGCGCGAATTCCTGCTCGACGTCGGAGCTGAAGCCCCATTCGTACTTCTTGTTCGCGGCGGCGAGCGCCTCGGCATTCTTGGTAGCCATTACGCAAGCACTCCCGTTCCCCGGCGAAGGCCGGGGCCCAGCTGCGACGAATTTTGATGGTTAGCGATGTCCTCGCCCACTGAACGCTCCGAGACTGGACCCCGGCCTTCGCCGGGGAACATGGAAAGACTGGCAAGGCTCACGCCTGCGAGCGCGCCCTTTACGGCACCATTGACCGCATTCCAGTGCGGCTTGACCCGGCACGACCCCTCGACGGCGCAATCGTGGCGACCGCTGTCGACGCAGGTGGTCAGCGCGATCGGCCCCTCGATCGCCTCGACGATGTCGGCGATCGAGATCGCCGCGGGCGGGCGCGACAGGCGGAAGCCGCCGCCGGTGCCGCGCGCGCTCTCGAGCAGCCCGGCGGCCGAGAGCTTGCTGACCAGCTTCTGCACAGTCGGCAAGGGGAGTCCGGTCTCCCCGGCGAGCAGTGTCGCGTTGAGCCGGCACGACGCACCGCATTGGCGCGCGGCGGCGGCCATCATCACTACGGCATAGTCGGCAAGGCTAGAGAGACGCATCAAATCCCATTCGACCTGTGCGCAAAAGCGCGACGAGCATCAATCAGAACGATTCTGTCCGATTGCAAATGGGCCTAGGCGGCGCGAAGGTCAACCGGTTCGGGGATGACTTCGGGCAGGACGTGCAGCGCCTGGTTCTGCAGCGTGAGCGCGAGCGCGGGATCGCTATTGCCGCGCAGGCTGGTCGGCGTGTGCCCGGTGAAGTGCTTGACCTCGTTGATCATGTGCGACTGGTCGGCGAACGGGCCGACCACATCGGAGATCGGCGCGCCCTGGAAGATCTGCATCGCGGCGCGGATCGCGCGGAACTTGCGCTTGAGCTTGGTCGGCGGGCCGCCGAAATATTCGAGGCACAGCCGCTGGACCTGGCGCTCGCCGAGCCCGGAGGTCTCCTCGATCGTGGCGTAGAGCGCGTCGATCGTCGGATCCGCAGTAGCCGCCCATTCGCGCACGGCGTTGAGGAACGGGAAATGCGGCTCGGGAACCGGCTTCACTTCCTCTTGCCGCATGATCAGCTGCGGCGCGATCGCCGAGATCATCGAATCGAGGTCGTCCATCTCGCGCAACTGCTCGAGCAGCCGCGGGGCGCGCTCGCAGAACAGTTTCTCGCCGTCGATGATGTGATCGGTGACCTTGTGCGCCGGGATGCCGATCAGCGCCTTCCAGCCGATCGCGCGCAGCACCACCCCGAAGCACAGGACCGGGCCGCGCATCCGATAGCTCGCCGCCGCGGTGCCCGGACCGGCGACCATGATCGGCTTGAGTGCTTCGACATGGCCGTCGGGGAAGGTCATCTCGCCTTCGCCGCGAATCAGGAACCGGATCTGGCCGATATCGACCCGCTCGGCACGCTCGAACTCGGCAGGCGTGTCGCTGCGGAACAGGTAATAGGATTCGACGTGCGGGAGCAGCCGCCCCTTGGCGCGTTTGAGCTCGATCGTCGGCGCGGCCGGCAGATCGGCACCTGCCCCCGCGACCACGGCTGTTTGAATGGTTGCGCCCCGCATGTACGACCCGAGCCCCCCGGTTTCCCCGAATCTGTGTCTCGCCCGCGTCTATAGCCGCGGGGGCGCGCAGATAAAAGTGGCCCGGCCGGTGTTACCCGGCCGGGCCAGTGGAAAGGGTTCCCCCCGTTGAAGCGGAAACCCCTCGGGTCGCAAAGCCTGATTAGCCAATAGGGTGGGCTACGTATTGGACGGAATCGACATCGCGCGATTTTTGACGCGCGCGCCGTGCGATGCGAAGGCGATGGCATGGCCTATCCACTCCGTTCCGCATTGTTTTCGCTCGACGCCGAGACCGCGCACCGCGCCACGATCGCGGCGCTCGGCGCCTGGGGCAGCTTGGGCGCGCCGTTCGCGAGTCGCTCCGGATCGGATGCATCCTTGGCGGTGCGCGTCGCGGGGATCGACTTTCCCAACCCGGTGGGGCTCGCCGCGGGGCTCGACAAGAATGCCGAGGCGGTCGCCGGGCTGTTCGGGCTCGGTTTCGGCGCGGTCGAAGTGGGCACGCTCACCCCGCGGCCGCAGCCCGGCAATCCCAAGCCGCGGCTGTTCCGCCTCGTCGAAGACGAAGCGGTGATCAACCGGATGGGGTTCAACAATGACGGGATCGACGCCGCGCTGGCACGAGTCGCGCGGCTCAAGCGGCGCGCGGGGGTGCTCGGGATCAATGTCGGCGCGAACAAGGATTCGACCCACCGCGTCGCCGATTATGCCGAAGGCGTCGCCAAGGCCGCACCGCACGCCGACTACATCACGATCAACGTCAGTTCGCCCAACACGCCCGGGCTGCGCGACCTCCAGTCGCGCCCGGCGCTCGACGAATTGCTCGCCGCCTGCGACGCGGCGCGTGGCGGCACGCCCCTGTTTCTCAAGATTGCCCCCGATCTCGACCGGCCCGGGATCGACGGCGCGGTGCGCGCGGCGATCGACAACCGCATCGACGCGCTGATCGTCTCGAATACGACGATCTCGCGTCCGGCGCTGCGCTCGCCGCACGCCGGCGAGGCGGGCGGACTGTCGGGCGCCCCCTTGCGCCAACTCGCTGCCGCCAAGCTCATCGAGGCGCGCGAGGCGAGCGGCGGCACGCTGCCGCTGGTCTCGGCGGGCGGAATCGACAGCGCCGACGAGGCGAAAAGGCGGCTCGACGCCGGCGCGGTGCTCGTCCAGATCTACAGCGCTTTGGTCTATCGCGGCCCCGGGCTGGCGCGCGCGATCGTCCGCGGGCTGGCCGCAAGCCGTTGACGTAGCGGCTTTGCCGTCGCGGCAAAGCGGGCTACGGCTGGCGCCATGAAGAAAATGGTCGCGCTGCTGGTTGCCCTGTTCCTGCCCTTCGCCGCATCGGCGCAGGGAATCGTCAGCGCCGCCGACCCGCGCGCCGCCGCGGCAGGGGTCGAGATCCTGCGCAAGGGCGGATCGGCGACCGATGCGGCGATCGCGACGATGCTCGCGCTCAATGTCGTAGAGCCGCAGAGCGCCGGGATCGGCGGCGGGGCGTTCTTCGTCCAATATGATGCTCAGCATAAGGTGACGACGACGGTCGACGGGCGCGAGGCGGCGCCGATGGCGGCCGATTCGCGCTGGTTCTATTCCGACGGCCAGCCGCTCGGCATCCGCGACGCGATCCCAGGCGGGCGCAGCGTCGGCGTGCCCGGCACCTTGCGCGCGATGGCACTGGCACACCAGCATGGCGGCAAGCTGCCCTGGGCGGACCTGTTCGCGCCGGCGATCCGGCTGGCGCGCGACGGCTTCGGCGTGTCGCCGCGGATGAGCTCGGCACTCGGCCGCTTCCGCCACGGCGATGCCGGCAGCCGCGCGCTCTTCTACGATGCGGCGGGCAAGCCGCTGACCATGATCCGCAACCCCCAGCAGGCCGCGTTGTTCGAGCGGATCGCCAGGCTCGGCCCCGACACCTTCTATGTCGGGCCCCAGGCCGAGAAGCTGGTCGCCACGGTCAACAACGCCGCGCGCAACCCGTCGAAGATGACCGTCGGCGATCTCGCCGCCTACCAGGCCAAGGAACGCCCGGTGCTGTGCGGCATGTATCGCCGCTACAAGATCTGCTCGATGGGGCCGGTCTCGTCGGGGGGCACCGCGGTGCTGATGATCCTCAAGCAGCTCGAGCGCTTCGACATGGCCAAGCTCGGCAAGGATTCGCCGGTCGCGTGGCACCTGTTCGCCGAGAGCTCGCGCCTCGCTTACGCCGATCGCGACATGTATCTGGGCGACCCCGATTATGTGAGCATCCCGCTCAAGGGGCTGCTCGACCGCAGCTATATCGCGCGCCGCTCGGCGCTGATCCGCACTACCGGCAGCATGGCGAGCGTCACCGCGGGCAATCCGCCGGGCGCGCCGCGCCGCGTGCGCGCGCCGGTCAGCGAAGTCGCCGGAACGACCTCGCTCTCGGTCGCCGACGGCGCGGGCAATGTCGCGCAGGTCACCACCACGATCGAGAGCCCGTTCGGCTCGGGCCTGTCGGTCGACGGGGTGATGCTCAACAACGAGCTCACCGATTTCGACATCGTCCCCGAGAAGGACGGGTACCTCGCCGCCAACCGCGTAGAGGGCGGCAAGCGCCCGCGCAGCTCGATGGCGCCGACGATCGTCTACGCGCCCGACGGCAAGGTCCGCCTCGCAGTCGGCGCGGCCGGCGGATCGACGATCATCGCGCAGGTCGCCAAGGCGATCGTCGGCGTGGTCGACTGGAAGTTGAGCGCACAGGATGCCATCGCCCTGGGGCTGGTCTATGCGCCCGGCCCGGTTGCGACGATCGAGAAGGACACCGAGCGCGAGGCGATGGTCCCGTCGCTCGAGGCGCTCGGCGAGAAGGTCCAGATCGCACCGCTCGGGCTCAAGGCCAATGCGATCGAGCGCGTCGGCGGCCAATGGACCGGCGGTGCCGATCCGCGCAGCGAAGGCGTTGTGATGCACCAGGACGGCCGCGTGCCCGAAATTACGCGCTTCGGCGCGGTGCCGAGCCGTCCATCGGAATGAAGGGACGCCGCTAAAGCGGTGCCCGAGGGGAGAGCGATGCGAAAACTCGAATATTTCGACAATCTGGTCCAGATGTTCTTCGCGCGGGCACGCGAGAAGGGCGACAAGCCGTTCCTGTGGCACAAGGCCGGCGGGAAATGGCAGCCGACCAGCTGGGCCGAAGCGGCGCGCCAGGTCGCCAGCCTCGCCACCGCGCTCCAGGCATTGGGGCTCAAGCATGGCGACCGCGTCATGCTGGTCTCGGAGAACCGTCCCGAATTCTGCATCGCCGATCTCGCGATCATGGCGGCGGGCTGCGTCACCGTCCCCACCTACACCACCAATACCGAGCGCGATCACCAGCACATCATCGAGAATTCGGGCGCGTGCGCGGTTCTGGTCTCGAACACCAAGCTCGCCAAGACGCTGCTCCCCGCCGCGATCCGCTCCTCCTCAGCGCGGATGGTGATCGGCATCGACGAGGTCCGCGCCGGCCAGTCCGGGACGATGGACTTCCACGATTTCAAGGAACTGATCGCCAGCCACCCGGCCGATCCCGAGGCGGTCGCGGCGCGCGCCTCGTTCCGGCGCGAGGAGCTGGCGTGCATCATCTACACTAGCGGTACCGGCGGCAGTCCGCGCGGCGTGATGCAGCACCACGGCGCGATCCTCCACAACGTCGCGGGCTGCTGTGAGATCATCTCGGAGGATTTCGGCTGGGAGGACGAAGTGTTTCTCTCCTTCCTGCCGCTCAGCCACGCGTACGAGCATACCGGCGGACAGCATTTCCCGATCGGGCTCGGCGCCGAAATCTATTATTCCGAGGGACTCGAGAAGCTCGCCTCGAACATCGAGGAGGTCCGCCCGACGATCATGGTGGTGGTGCCGCGGCTGTTCGAGGTGCTGCGCACGCGGATCACCAAGCAGATCGAGAAGCAGGGCAAATTCGCCAATTTCCTGCTCGACCGTGCCGTCGACCTCGGCGGCAAGCGCGCCGCCGGCAATACGACCTTGCTCGACGCGCCGATGAACCTGGTGCTCAAGGCGACCCTGCTGCCCAAGATCTCCAAGCGCTTCGGCGGGCGGATCAAGGCGATGGTCTCGGGCGGCGCGCCGCTCAATCCCGAGGTCGGCATCTTCTTCGAATCGATCGGGCTGACCTTCCTGCAGGGCTATGGCCAGACCGAGGCGGCGCCGGTGATCTCGTGCAACCGTCCCAAGGCCGGGCTCAAGCACGACACCGTCGGCCCGCCGCTGCCGGATGTCGAGGTGCGGATCGCCGAGGACGGCGAGATCCTGGTGCGCGGCGAACTGGTCATGCACGGCTATTGGCGCAACGAGGAAGAGACTGCGCGCGTCCTGAAGGACGGCTGGCTGCACACCGGCGACATCGGCGAGATCGATGCCAAGGGCCGGATCAAGATCACCGACCGCAAGAAGGACATCATCGTCAACGACAAGGGCGACAATGTCGCGCCGCAAAAGGTCGAGGGGATGCTGACGCTCCAGCCCGAGATCGTTCAGGCGATGATTGCCGGCGACAAGAAGCCGTACATGACCGCGGTGATCGTCCCCGATCCCGAATGGACCGCCGAATGGTGCGCCCACACCGCGACGCCGTGCCGGTTCAAGGACCTCTCGCACGATCCCGATTACAAGGCCGCAGTCGCCGCGGCGGTCGAGCGGGTCAACAAGGACCTGTCGGTGATCGAGCGGGTCCGGAAATTCATCATCGCCGACGCGCCGTTCACGATCGAGAACGAGCAATTGACGCCGAGTTTGAAGATCCGGCGGCACGTGCTGCGGCAGGCCTATGGGGAGCGGCTGAACGCGCTGTATTGAGCGTTAGAGGCCCCTCCCCTTCAGGGGAGGGGTTGGGGTGGGG
>NZ_JBYSXG010000082.1:0-12090 GCF_058782005.1 Sphingomonas sp. FW306-1B-B10E | reverse complement strand
CCCCGAACCCGCACCGTCGGAAAGCCCCGGCGAGCCGCAGCCGAGCCAGCCGACCACCCCGCCCCCGGAATATCATCCGCCGGCGCCCGATGTGGACGTCCCCGCGCCGCAGCCGAACAGCGATCCCGCGATCGCCCCCGGGCAACCGATCGCCTGAGCCCGACGCTTCAAAGGAGAGAGAAATGACCGACACCAAGAGCGACGCCGAACTGCGCGGCCCGATCACGGGCGGCGAAGACGACACCCGCTCGGACATCGAGCAAGCGGTGCAATCGCGCGCCGACGAGGCAGAGGCCGCGGGCGGCGGCGCAAACAGCTCGGCACTGGAGCCGACCGGCGTGGCCGACGGCGTCAGCGGCACTGCCGGCGAAGTCAAGAACCAGGACCGGACGCAGCAATAGGACGGCTGCCGCATGACGCATTATTATCTCAACGTCATCAACGGCACGGGTTTTGTCGGAGATCAGGAGGGCGAGGATTTCCGCGATCTCGACGAAGCCCGTGCGAAGGCGGCCGAAAGCGTGCGATCCATCTTGAGCGACGAGGTCAAGACGGAAGGACGGATCGATCTGCAGGGCCGGATCGAGATTGCCGATCACGCGGGAATGGTCGTACTCACGCTCCCGTTTCGCGAAGCCGTCGAGCTCAGGCTTGACGACACTGGCAGTCCGGAGATCGCATGATCGACAAGCATCTCATGAAATTGCGGGCGCGCGACGATATCAGCGCGGACGAGGAACAGGCGCTGCGCGACGCGGTGGGCGAGGTCGTCAGTTACCCGGCCGACCACACGTTCATCATTCCCGGCCAGGAATTGAGCTTCTCGACTCTCCTGCTCGACGGGCTGATCGCGCGCTACAAGGACCTGCGCGACGGCCAGCGGCAGATCACCGAGCTCCACGTTCCCGGCGATTTCGCCGACCTGCACAGCTTCACGCTCAAGCATCTCGACCATAGTATCATGACGCTGACGCCCGCGCGGATCGTCCAGGTGCCGCACGAGAAGCTGAAGCGGCTCACCGAGCAGCATCCGCACCTCATGCGGGTGTTGTGGTTCTCGACCAACCTCGACGCCGCGATCCACCGCGAATGGGAAGTCTCGCTGGGCCGCCGCAGCGCGCTCCAGCGCACCGCGCACCTCTTCTGCGAGCTGCACGCCCGGCTCGGCATCGTCGGGATGACCGAGAAGGACAGGTACGGCCTGCCGATCACCCAATTGGTCCTCGCCGAATGCCTCGGCCTCACTTCGGTGCACGTCAACCGCGTACTCAAGGAACTGCGCGAAGGCGGGCTGGTGGAATTCCGCAGCGGACGCGTGACGATCACCGACCTCGCCGGACTACAGCGCGCGGCCGAGTTCGACCCCGCCTATCTCTATCTCGACAAGCGGCCTCGTTAGAAATCCAGAGACCTCAACTTCCGTCGTTCGTTCAGCCTTCGGCTTCAGCGGAATCGCGTTGAAATCGGATGCAGGCGGCTTTCGCGGCGCGCGTCTCAGTTGCCATCGGCATCGACCATGAACACCATCGGTCTACCGCGCGACATCGGCTCCCAACCAGCCGAGATTGCGGCGCGCACGCACCGCGAAATCGTTGCGTCATCGAGTTGAAGACGACCGCGTGGCAACCCCTTCAACAGCCGCTTGGGCGCCGGAAATTCGACCAATGCCTCGCGCTTGGCGTCCTGCTGGAGGAGGGAAATCGTCATCCCCTTCCAGCCTTCATCATCCGACAAATGCGGTTCGCGCTGAAGGTACCAATCATAGGATGCGCCATCGACATTTACGGTGCCGGCATTGCCTCGGGAGTTCGACATACAGCCGCCACTATCATACCAATCGTGCCGAAGCACAGACGAGGGTACCGACGGCACGTAGGGCCGACGACTCAGTTGGGCGGTCGAAGGTGAGCCGGTTGACGGGATGGCCGACCATAGGAGCACGTGTTGCCGGTTGCCGCCGACCGCGAAAGCTGATTTGAGGCTGCGCTCGGACGGCTTCGACGCCTTACGCACGGCGCATGCGCGCCCCGGATGGGTCGCCACCATCGTCTCGCGATCGGCATTTTCGCCCAGTAGATCGTATCGAGGAACGCGGCAGGGTTTTGGATTTTCAATGAATTATCGCCATTCCTTCCATGCCGGCAACAGCGCCGATGTCGTCAAGCACAGCTTGCTGATCGCCCTTGTTCGGGCCTTGCAGCAAAAACAGGGCGCGCTGACCCTGATCGACACCCACGCCGGTTGTGGGCTCTACGACCTTGGCGGCGAGCAGGCCCAGCGCACCGGCGAAGCCGCGCAAGGGGTGCTGCGGGCCTTTGCCGACACGAGTCCCTTGCTGGACGACTATCGCGCCGCGGTGCAGGCGGTGAATGCCGGAGCAGAGCCCCGCCTCTATCCCGGCTCGCCGCAGTTCCTGGCACAGCTCCTGCGCCCACAGGACCTGCTGATTCTCAATGAAAAGCATCCCGAGGACGCGTACGCCCTGCGCGGTGCGATGCGCGGCACGCCTGCCGCCGTGCACCAGCGCGACGCCTATGAGCTTTGGCTGGCGATGTTGCCGACCCGCACGGCACGCGGCGTGGTGGTGGTCGATCCACCGTACGAGCAGACGGACGAACGCGACCGTATCATCGCCACCCTCGCCGCGGCGCAGCGAAAATGGGCGCATGGCGTGACGGTGATCTGGTATCCGCTGAAAGACCGCGCGACGCATCAGCGGTGGAAGGGCGCGCTGCGCAGGCTCGGCATCCCGAAATTCCTGGTCGTAGAGCATTGGTTATACGATGCCGATCAGCCCGGCATCTATAACGGCGCCGGCCTTTTCATAATCAATCCGCCCTATGCCTTCATCCAGGCGCTTCCACCTCTGCTGGAAGCCCTTCGCGCCGCGCTGGCGCCGGAAGGGCATCGGGGCGAGATCACAGCGGATTGGTTGGACGACGGAAGATAAGGCCGGACGCTTCCGAGATGGGAGGCGCTTGGCGCGCCATCCCATCTCGGTGTCGACTTAGAGCGCCGCGCGGCGTAGTTGGGCGGTCGCCGCGGTCGACAGCTGTTGGGCCAAGTGAACGATGACCTCGTCCAGCGCCCCTGCGCGCAGGCCCTCGAAAATGCTATGGTTCGGATCGAATTTCTTCGGCGGCCACGGAAGCGGCCAGGGATAATCGATCCAGGGCGGCCCTTCTCCGTCATAGCCATTGGTCAGCGCCCCCGCGCCTCGCTGGAGCAGATCATGGCCGAGTGCCTTGGTTCGCTCCGCCAGCCGCGCATCCTGGACATGCGTGGAGAGCTCTCGGATCACACCGGCGGCGATGATCTGTCCGAATTCCTTCGACAGAATGGGTCCGGGTTGTCCGGGACCCCCGTCAACGTACCAACCCTTCATGATCTGATGCAGAGTCTCTGCGGCGGAAAGTGTGGCGTATAGCGTGGTTCTAGGCATTTCAGACCTCCTATGCTCAAAGCAAGCGGCAGTGATGCGACCACGATTTCTGTTTTTGTTTCGCGCCTGACGCGAAATGGTGCGTGCGATTGGTGACGAAGGCTTCCGGCCGCCGATCGTGGCACCCCGCAAGCCCGCGCCGACCGTGACCTTGCGGCTCCCCTTTCCTCACACGCTTTCAACAGGAGAAACGAGGCCGGCGCGACAATCCGGACAGGCAGCGGTGAAGAACCGCAACACGCGGCCCTATTTCTCGATCAGCCCGCATCCATGCGCATGCGAGCGACTTGGCGATGTGGGAAACGCCGTGCCGGACGATGCGGCGCTGTACGCAGCATCAGGCTCTTATGACGAGCCTGTCTGGGCAGGAGCGTTCGCGTACTTCCCGGTCACAACGGCAAGGCTTGCTGCCGTTCGCCTTGGTCAGCCTTAAGCGGTGGGCACCCGCCGCACGCTGAGCACCTTGGCAGGGATCATCGGCACTTCACCCTTGAAGCTGCCCTGCAGCGTCTTGGTCGGCGACGTGGGCGCATCGAGGATCTTCACGACGACGTCCATGCCCTCGACCACGCGCGCGAAGGCCGCGTAGCCGACATTGTCGCCGGGTTTGCTCGGATCGGCGTCGAACGACGGCTGGTCGCCGACCATGATCGTGAACTCGCCGCGTGCCGAGCCGGGCGCGAGTCGCGGCAGCGAAAGCGTGCCGTCGAGATGCTTGATGCCGGTCTGGCTGGTCGGCTCGTGCTTGATCGGCGGGAACATCTTGGCCGGCGCGTTCTGCACGCCGAGCTGGACGAAGCCGAAATGGTCGGCGACCTTCACGGTGCGGTAGAAAAGGATCCCGTCGAGCCGCTTGGCGTCGACATAGCGCAGGAAATTCTTCGCGCTGATCGGCGCCTTGTCCTGAAAGACCTCGACCACGAAGCGCCCGGCGCTGGTCTCGAACGCGACGCGGGGATTGGCGGCCGACGCCGGCGTCTGCGCGGCGGCAGGAAGCGCGAACAGGGTCGCCAGCAGCGCGAAAATCACGGTCCGGATCATCTATTTCCTCTCGTCCTGTTCCACGGCGTCCTTGGCCTTAGCCAGTTTGGCGCTCTCGGCCTTGAGCGGCTTCGACACCGGGCAGACCTCCTGCAGATAGCCGTTCAGCGCATTGGCGAGATGCGCCTCGACCAGCCGATAATGGACATATTGCCCGCGCTTCTCGCTCGTCACCAGCCCGGCATTTTCGAGCACCGAGAGATGCTGGGACACCGCGGGTTTGGAGATCTCGAAGCGCGCCGCGATCTCGCCCGCGGTGAGTTCGGCATGGCTCAGATAAGCGAGGATCTTGCGGCGGACGGTGGAGGACAGGGCTTCGAACACGCGTTGCATACCCCAGCATTTAAGCGATTGCTTCATTGCTTTCCAGTCCAGACAGAGTAATTAGGTAATTCCTTAATTACCTGCGAGTCGTCCGATGCATGATCCTCACGCAGTGAACAGCCTGATAGATTGTCCGGGCGCCGACCCGGTGGAAGGACGCGTACGGTGGAGCCCGACGCTTTCGCTCTGGAATGGGGGGATGCTGGGCAGCGCGCTCGTACTCGGTCCCCTTACCGTCTCGCCCGGCGCGCTGGCGGTGTTCGTGCTGACCACGGGCGCGACGCTGCTGCTCGGCCATTCGGTCGGCTTTCACCGCCGCCTGATCCACCGCAGCTTCGAATGCCCGCTCTGGCTGGAGCGCGTCCTCGTCTGGTTCGGCACGATCGTCGGGATGAGCGGCCCGCACGGCATCATCCGCACCCACGACCTGCGCGACTGGGCGCAGCGCCAGGACGCCTGCCACTCTTATCTCAGCCATCGCAGCCCGATGCTGAAGGATGCCTGGTGGCAGATGCATTGCCGTCTCGAACTCGGGCATCCGCCGCGCTTCGACCTCGGTCGCGCTGGGCGCGACCGCTTCTACCGCTTCCTC
This sequence comes from Sphingomonas sp. FW306-1B-B10E, assembly GCF_058782005.1. Lineage (NCBI taxonomy): Bacteria > Pseudomonadati > Pseudomonadota > Alphaproteobacteria > Sphingomonadales > Sphingomonadaceae > Sphingomonas > Sphingomonas sp. FW306-1B-B10E. Next base: position 6,691 of record NZ_JBYSXG010000082.1, on the reverse strand, counting down.
GAAGCGACGTGGATGGCGCAGCAAGTGCCGGTCGCGGCGCTACTGTTCTGGGCCGGCGGCTGGGGCTTCGTCATCTGGGGCATCTGCGCGCGCGTCGCGATCTCGGTCCACGGCCACTGGTTCGTCGGCCATCTCGCGCACACGCGCGGCCCGCAGCATTGGCTGGTCGAGGGCGCCGGCGTGCAGGCGCACGACGTGCCCTGGGCCGGCTTCGTCACGATGGGGGAAGCCTGGCACAACAACCACCACGCCTTCCCTGGCTCGGCGAAACTCGGGCTGTATCCGGGGCAGAGCGATCTGGGGTTCGGGTTCATCCGGATCCTCGAACGCGTGGGACTGGCATGGAACATCCGGACGCCCCCGGCCACTCCCGAGCGCATGGCCAACTTGCAATTGAGAGCTGCACGATGATGCAAAGTGAAGCCGCACTTCCCACCGCCGAACAGAGTTGTCTGGCCTTGTTCATCGCCACGGCGCTTGCAGCGCTATTGCTGACGCTGAGCCTGTTCACCCCAGTCGGGAGGTCGTTCGCACTCTACGCGGCGGTCTTTCTGGTTACTGCGCTGGTTGTCGCCGCGTTGGGGATGCCGCTCTACCAACTCGCATTGCGCATGCGCCGAGCAAATATCTGGACGGCGCCAGCGGCGGGTATGATCGCTGGAGCCGCGCTGCCCCTGATCATCGCGGTTTCGGACCGCTCAATGTATCAGTGGCGCTATGTCGCGGTATACACCACGGTCGGTGCGATCGGCGGACTAGCGTTCTATCTGACCGCGACTGCACGGCGGGCACCACGCCGCAACGTGAGTCTGCTGCTTGCCCTCGCAGCCATCACTATTTTCGTGGCGTCGCTCAGCGCGCCGGCACCCTAGCCCGCCAGCGCCTTCTTCAGCAGCTCGTTGACCACCGCCGGATTGGCCTTGCCCTGCATCGCCTTCATCGTCTGGCCGACGAAGAAGCCGAACAACGCTTCCTTGCCGCCGCGATATTGTTCGAGCTGGTTCGGGTTCTTGACCAGGATCTCGGCGATCACCGCCTCGATCGCGCCGGTGTCGCTGGTCTGCTTGAGCCCGCGGTCCTCGACGATCTTGGCCGCGCCGTCGCCGGTCTCGAGCATGATCTCGAACACCTGCTTGGCGAGGCTGCCCGAGATCGTGCCGTCGGCGACCAGTGCCAGCAGTTCGGCGCCCTGGACGGGGCTGACCGGGCTCTCGGCCAGATCCTTGCCGAGCCGGTTGAGCGCGCCGTACAGGTCCGAGATCAGCCAGTTGGCCGCGGCGCGCGCGACTTCCTGCTCGCCCTTGGCCTGCACCCGCGCACTCTCGGCGAGCAACGCCTCGAACCAGCGCGCGGTGTCGGCGTCGGCGGTCAGCACCGCGGCATTGTAGGCGGTCAGGCCCAGCGCCTGCTCGTAGCGGCGGCGCTTGGCGTCGGGCAGCTCGGGCAGGCTCGCCGCGCAGGCGTCGAGGAACGCGTCGTCGAGCACCAAGGGCAGCAGGTCGGGATCGGGGAAATAGCGATAGTCGTGCGCGTCTTCCTTCGAGCGCATCGAGCGCGTCTCGCCGCGATCGGGATCGAACAGCCGGGTTTCCTGGACGATCGTTCCGCCGCTTTCGAGCACTTCGACCTGGCGGCGCGCCTCGATCTCGACGGTCTGCATCACGAAGCGGACCGAATTGACGTTCTTGGTCTCGGTGCGCGTGCCGAATGCCTCGCCGGGCTTGCGCACCGAGACGTTGACGTCGGCGCGCATCGAGCCCTGGTCCATGTTGCCGTCGCAGCTGCCGACATAGCGCAGGATCGAGCGCAGCTTGGCGAGGTACGCGCCGGCTTCCTGCGGCGAGCGCATGTCGGGCTTCGACACGATCTCCATCAGCGCCACGCCGGCGCGGTTGAGGTCGACATAGGAGCGCGTCGGATGCTGGTCGTGCATCAGCTTGCCGGCGTCCTGCTCGACATGGATGCGCTCGATCCCGATCGTCTTGGTGAACGCCTCGGGGTCCTTCTCGTCGAGGCTGATCTCGATCTGCCCTTCGCCGACGATCGGATGGAAGAGCTGGCTGATCTGATAGCCCTGCGGCAGATCGGCGTAGAAATAATTCTTCCGGTCGAACCGCGAATATTTGTTGATCACCGCGCCCAGCGCCATGCCGGTGCGCACCGCCTGGCGGATGCACTCCTTGTTGGGCACGGGCAGCATGCCGGGCATCGCCGCGTCGATCAGCGACACCTGGCTGTTGGGCTCGGCGCCGAATTCGGTCGCCGCCCCCGAGAAGAGCTTGGCGTTCGAAGTGACCTGGGCGTGGACCTCGAGGCCGATCACGACCTCCCATTCGCCGGTGTCGCCGTGGATGCGGTATGCTGCTTCAGTCATTTTGCTTCAGTCCACTCTCGGAACGTCTGAATAGTCGATGCTTGGCGCGGGGGGCCAATTGCGACGCTACGACAGGCTTCTCGCGTCGCCGCGCCGGGAGATCGTCAGACCGCTTGCTCGGCCATTCGGGGAGAAGTCCCGCGACGTCGCCGAGGGCGCTGATCCAGTCGAATAACCCTACCACCAGCTCTCCGGCCGCGCGGTGAAGCCGGCGCGCTGCTCGATCGCCAGCCCCGCGCCCAGCACGCCCTGCTCGTCGAGCGGCTTGCCGATGATCTGGAGCCCGAGCGGCAGCCCAGCCTTGTCGAGCCCGCCCGGCACGCTCATCGCCGGCAGCCCGGCCAGCGAGCTCGGCACGGTGAAGACGTCGTTCATGTACATCGCCAGCGGATCGCCCTTGTCGCCCAGCGCGAATGCGGCGGAGGGCGCCGTGGGGGTGAGCAGCAGGTCGCACTCCATCCAGGCATTCTCGAAGTCGCGCGCGATCAAGGTGCGGACCTTTTGCGCCTGGGTATAATAAGCGTCGTAGAAGCCCGCCGAGAGCACGTACGTGCCGATCAGGATGCGGCGCTTGACCTCTTCGCCGAACCCGGCGGCGCGGGTCGCGGCGTACATCTCCTGTAGGTTCTGCCCCTCGGCCAGCTCGCGCAGGCCGTAGCGGACGCCGTCATAGCGGGCGAGGTTGGACGAGGCCTCGGCCGGGGCAATGATGTAATAGGCCGGCAGCGCATATTTGGTGTGCGGGAGTGAGACCTCGACCACTTCGGCGCCGGCGTCCTTCACCCAGTCGATCCCGCGCTGCCACAGCGCCTCGATCTCCTCGGGCATGCCGTCGACGCGATATTCCTTGGGGATGCCGATCTTCTTGCCGCGCAGGTCGGCGGAAAGATTGTGCTCCCATTTGGGCACCGCGAGATCGAGCGAGGTCGAGTCCTTGGGATCGAAGCCGGCCATGTTCTCGAGCAGGATCGCGCAATCCTTGACGTCGCGCGCCATCGGCCCGGCCTGGTCGAGGCTCGAGGCGAAGGCGACCACGCCCCAGCGCGAGCAGCGGCCATAGGTCGGCTTGATGCCGGAGATGCCGGTGAACGCCGCGGGCTGGCGGATCGAGCCGCCGGTATCGGTGCCGGTCGCGCCGGGGACGATCCGCGCCGCGATCGCCGCGCTGCTGCCGCCCGAGGAGCCGCCGGGTGCGAGCGGGGCATTGTCGCCGCCGCCGCGCCGCCACGGCGAGATCACGTTGCCGAAGTACGACGTCTCGTTCGACGAGCCCATCGCGAACTGGTCGAGGTTGAGCTTGCCGAGCATCCCCGCGCCGGCGTCCCAGAGCCGCTGCGAGACGGTCGATTCATAGACCGGCTTGAAACCTTCGAGCATGTGGCTCGCGGCGGTGGTCTGCACGCTTTTGGTGCAGAACAGGTCCTTCATGCCGATCGGCACGCCCGCCAGCGGCTTGAGCGTCTCGCCCGCGGCGCGCGCGGCATCGGCTTCCTTGGCGGCGGCAATGGCGTGGTCGGGCGTCTCGACGATGAACGCGTTGAGCGCCTTCGCCTTGCTCACCTTGACGATGAACGCGTCCGCCACTTCGCGCGCCGAGAAGGTGCCCATGCGAATGCCGTCCCGCAGCTGCGCGATGCCGAGATCGGTGATGTCGGTCATTCGACCACCTTCGGCACGGTGAAGAAGCCATGCTCGCCCTGCGGCGCGTTCTGGAGGACAGCGTCGCGCTGCTGTCCCTCGGTGACCACGTCCTCGCGCAGGCGCAGGGTGTTGGGGATCACGGCGGTGGTCGGCTCGACGTTCGAGGTATCGACCTCGCCGAGCTGCTCGATCCAGCCGAGGATGTTGTTGAGCTCTGGCACAAGGCGCTCGGCATCCGAATCGCTGATCGCGATCCGGGCGAGGCTGGCCACCTTCTTCACGGTTGCTGTGTCTACGGACATGCAGGCGCGACTATCAGCCGAGCCCCCGCCCTTCAAGCATTGCTATTCGCCGGGAACCGCGACAGGCAGGCGCCACGGCAGCGCACGTGCAGCGATGCCGATCACCGCTGCGAGCGAAACGGAGAGCGCGCTTGGCCCGGAAGTTCCTCTACGGCATCGTCATATTGATCGTCCTGGCGTTTGCCGCGCTCCTTGCCTTTCGCTTCTACGGCGTCGAGATCATGCGCCGGACGATGGTGCCGATGGGCGACGTGGCCGCGCTCGCGCCGCCCGAGCGCGGCCTCTATGCCCGTCCCGACATGTGGATCGCGCGGCCCGACAAGCCCGGCAACCCGGCCTTGTGGACCCCGCCCGGCTTCGCACCCGCGGTCAAGCCCGCCGCGGCGGTCTTCTTCATCCACCCGACCTCGTTCCTCGACACCAAGACCTGGAACGCCCCGCTCGACAATGCCGACGCCAACAGCCGCGCGTCCTTGTTCCTGCGCGGCCAGGCGAGTGCGTTCAATTCGGTCGGGCTGATCTGGGCGCCGCGCTATCGCCAGGCGACTTTCGGCGCGTTCCTGACCAGCAAGGCCGAGGCGCAGAAGGCGCTCGACTTCGCCTATCGCGACGTGCTCGCCGCGTTCGACCAGTTCGTCGCGGAGGCGGGCGACCGGCCGATCGTCCTCGCCGGGCACAGTCAGGGCGCGTTGCATCTCTCCCGCCTGCTGGTCGACCGCGTGGCCGGCAAGCCGATCGCGAAGCGCATCGTCGCGGCCTATGTCGTCGGCTGGCCGGTCTCGGTCACCGCCGATCTGCCCAAGATGGGGCTCCCCGCCTGCGCAGGACCCGACCAGGCCGGCTGCATCCTGTCTTGGCAGAGCTTCTCCGAACCCGCCGACCCGTCGCTGATCGTCGACACGTTCGACGGCACCACCGGCTTCACCGGCCAGCCGCGGGCGGGCACGCCGATGGTCTGCACCAACCCGCTCACCGGCAAGCCCGGCGATTCGGCGCCCGCCGAGGCCAATCTTGGCACGCTGATCCCCGAGGCTAACTTCCAGTCGGCGCAGCTCGTGACTGCGCGCGTGCCGGCGCGCTGCGAAGGCCGCGGCATCCTGACCATCGGCGACAGCCCGCCCGATTTCGGCCAGTACGTCCTGCCCGGCAACAACTACCACGTGTTCGACTACAGCCTGTTCTGGGCAAATGTCCGCAAGGACGCCGAGCGGCGGCTGGCGGCATATCGCTGAGGCGAAGTACGATCGACGGGGGAAAAAGCCGGGCATGAGCGAGTTCGAGTTCATCTTTTCGTTATTCGGGCTGCTGCTCGGGTTGGCGCTGGCTGAGGGGCTCGGGGGGCTTTCGCGGGCGTTGAAGGCGCGCCACCGCGTCCGTATCGGCTGGCCCACCGCGCTGCTCGGCATCTTCGTATCCTGCGATGTCGTGACCTTCTGGATGTATGGCTGGTTCCTGCGCGAGAAACTCCCGCTCACCTGGCCGGTGCTGTTCGGCGGATTCGTCGTCACCGCGATCTATTACGTTGCCGCCTCTCTGGTCTTCCCCGAATCCCCCGAGGAATGGGACGACCTGAACGCGCATTTCGACAAGCACCGCCGCACGGTGCTCGGAGCCGTGCTGATCTGCAATGCCGTACTGCTGGCGACGACCGGCGCGCTTATCGGCCTTCCCGGAGCGGGCAGCCTTCGGGTGATCGTGCTCGCCTGGTCGTTCTTCCCGGTCGCCCTGCTGGCAATCGCCTTTCGCGACCGGCGCTTCGTCATTGCCTGTCTGACCTATCTGATCCTGCTCTATCCGCTGACCGCGATCTGGCACTGAGCGTGCTTCCGCCGGGATGACGAAGCGGCTAGGTGCGGAAAGGTGATCACCACCGCTCCCGCCGATTTCCGCGCCGCGCTGCCATCGGGCGGACGCTTGCTCGGGCTCGACGTCGGCACTAAGACGATCGGCACCGCGCTCTGCGACGCCGGGTGGAGCTTCGCCAGCCCGGCCCTGCTCATTCGCCGCACCAAGTTCACCAAGGACAAGGCGGCGCTCGCCGAGCTGATCGCGAAGCAGCAGGTCAAAGGCCTCGTCATCGGGCTGCCGCTCAATCTCGACGGCACCGACAGCCCCCGCACCCAATCGACCCGCGCCTTCGCGCGCAACATGGACGATATGGGTTTCCCGATCCTCCTCTCGGACGAGCGCTGGTCGACCGTCGCGGTCGAGCGCACCTTGATCGAACAGGATTTCAGCCGCGCCCGCCGCGCCGAGATGATCGACAACATGGCCGCCGCACACATCCTGCAGGGCGCGATCGACGGGCTGGTTAATGTGTGAGGACGATAGACGACTGCCGCCTTAGCCCCTCCCCTTCAGGGGAGGGGTTGGG
>NZ_JBYSXG010000081.1:0-12877 GCF_058782005.1 Sphingomonas sp. FW306-1B-B10E | reverse complement strand
CCGCCCCAGCCGCCACCGTCGCCACCTCCGCCCCAACCGGAGGAGCCGCCGCCCGAGCTACGGCCGATCTCGTTGGCGATGCTCCACAGGATGATCGGCAGCGCGCCGCCGTCGTTGCTGCGATACCGGCGCGCGCCCCAGGGGCCACGGCGCCGGCGACCGCCGAAGCCCCGTGCGAACATCGGCAGCAGCACGAACAGGAAGATGACGCCCCAGAAGATCAGTCCGATCGGGAAGCCGCCCCCGCTGGCGCGGCGCGGCTTGCTCTGCACCTTCTTGTCGGCCCCGGCCTTGGCGCGCGCTTCGGCGGCCTCGAGCGGAAGCTTCATCTGTTCCGCGATCGCCTGCGCGCCGGCGACGATGCCGCCGGGCATGTCACCGGCCTTGAAACGCGGGAGGATGGTATCCTCGATGATGCTGTTTGCCAACGCATCGGTCATGATCGGCTCTAGCCCATAGCCGACCTCGATCCGCACCTTGCGCTCGTTGGGCGCGACGATGAGGAGGATACCGTTATTGGCGTCCTTCTGCCCAATCCCCCATGCGCGGCCAAGCTGATAGCCGTAATCCTCGATCGGATAGCCCTGCAGATCGGGAATCGTCGCGATGACGAACTGGCGCGTACTCGTCTTGTTGATGTCCTCGGCAAGGCTGGTGAGCTCCGCCTTCTGGGCCGGGTTCAGCAGGTTCGCCGCGTCGACCACGGGTTCGCGGTCGCGCTTCGGGAAATTGGGCTGCGCCTGCGCCACGCTGCAGAACAGCAGCAGGGCCACGCAGAGCAGCGCACGAGCGAGGCGTGTCACCAGGATTATCCGGCGTCTGTGATCAGCTGCCGTTCCCGAAATCGACCGTCGGCGCCTTGTCCGCGCCGGCCTGGGCCTGGAACGGCGTCATCGGCTTCGCGTCGTAGAAGATCTTGGCGCCGACCGCGTCGGGGAAGGTGCGGATGCGGGTGTTATAGGCCTGCACCGCGGTGTTGTAGTCGCGGATCGAGATCGCGATGCGATTCTCGGTGCCTTCGAGCTGGCTCATCAGCGTCTTGAAATTACCCTGGCTCTGGAGCTGCGGATAGGCTTCCTGGAGCCGCTGGAGCGACAGCGACAGGCCATTCTGCGCCTGATTGAACGCCGACACCTTCGACGGATCGGTCAGGTCATCGCCGCTCACCTGGACCTGGGTCGCGCGCGCGCGGGCATTGACCACGTCGTTGAGGATCTTGCCCTCCGAGCCCGCGGCGCCCTTCACGGTCGCGACGAGGTTCGGGATCAGGTCGGCGCGCCGCTGGTAATTGGTCTGGACATCGGCCCAGCGCGCCTTGGCGGTCTCCTCGGCGGTGGGCACGCTGTTGATCCCGCAGGCCGAGAGCAGGACGGCGCCTGCGAGGGCGAGGGCGGCACGAAACTTGATCACCTGATGGATCCTCCGGATCTTGGTCGAGAAGTGTCTTATACGACGGCAACACTGGAGCCCGAAAGCGAAATCGGACATTAAGCGTAACGAACGCGGTCTCAGGAGCTTTGTGCCATGTGGAAGGAATTCCGAACATTCATCGCGCGCGGCAACGTGCTCGATCTCGCGGTGGGCGTGATCATCGGTGCGGCGTTCGGCAACATCACCAAATCGCTGACCGACGACCTGATCATGCCCCTGGTAGGCGCGATCTTCGGCGGTCTCGATTTTTCCAGCTATTTCCTGCGATTGGGGCCAATCCCGGCGAGCTATCACGGGTCGCCCGACAGCTATGCCGCGCTGAAGGCAGCCGGCGTGCCGCTGCTCGGCTTCGGTCAGTTCGTCACCGTGGTGATCAACTTCCTGATCCTTGCCTTCATGGTCTTCCTGCTGGTGCGCTTCGTCAATCGGGCGATCCATTTGGTCGAGCACGAGAAGAACACCGGCGAGGCGGCGCCCGCGCCCGATCCCGAGGACATCAAGCTGCTGCGCGAGATCCGCGACGAGCTGAAGCGGGGGAATGCATCGGCACAATGAGCCGCGTGCTCCCGCGAAAGCAGGAGCTCAGGGTCGTAATCCCGGGCTCCTGCTTTCGCAGGAGCGCTAGGCTGCGGCCAGTTCCTCGGCGACGGCATCGGCGAGGCTGGTGCCGTCGAGGATGCGTGCGGTCTCGTCGCGGACGCGCGCCATCGCGTGGCGGATCGCGCAGGTCGCTTCGTCCTTGCAGTCGCCGCACGAGCGATAGGCGGTGCGGCTGACGCAGGGCACCAAGGCCAGCGGGCCTTCGATCACGCGGATGATCTCGCCGAGCGAAATCAGGTGCGCAGGGCGCGCGAGCCGATAGCCGCCCATCTTGCCGCGCGTCGAAAGCAGGAACCCCGCTTCGCGCAGGTCAGCCAAGATGAGCTCGAGGAACTTGCGCGGTACGTTGGCCCCCGTCGCGATGCGGTTCATCGGCACCGGTCCGGTCGCAGCCTGCTGCTGGGTGAGGAAAAGCATCGCGCGAAGCGCGTAGCGGGACCGCTGGGTCAACATGGTACAAGCTCCATGCCAAGGCTTGGCTTCGGTGTGAACCCCCTAGGGGTTCCAACCTGACCTTTTCATTAAGCGATCCGCACCCTATATGGGTCTCGCCGGCCTCGGCCGGCTATGGGGATAAACGAAGGCGTGCAATAGGCGCAGCGGACCCGGGGGCAGTACCCGGCGGCTCCACCATAAATGGTGGTGTATCTGGACACCGTTTCTGACGGGGCCGAACCAGGATCGACGTGTGTTGAAAAGCGCTATCTATCTCTCAGCGTGGGCCACTGTGACGGTCCATTACACAAGTGCCAACGATAACGAAGCACTCGCTATTGCGGCCTAACCCAACGGCTTAACGGCCTAAGGTTAGACTAAAATGCGCGGTTGGACCGCACCGGGCAACAGAAGCGGATTCCAGCGGTACGGGGGACACCGGGCAACAGAAGTCCCCCACTTGCCCGAAATTCAGCCGGCATTGCCTTCGCCGCGCCGCAGGCTGGCGTGGAACAGCAATTCGTTCTCGAGCTTCACGCGGTCGCGCAGGCGCGGCAGCATCGCACGCGTAGCGGCGACGAACGCATCGCGGTCCGCGGCGATCGCCTGCGACGTCCAGAGCGTCAGATAGTCGCCCCAATCGGTCTTGAGCTGCTCGAAGGCCTTGCGCATGCGGTCGGTGTCGGCCGCGCCGGCGGCGCCGGAGCGCGACTGCATCGCCAGCGTGTAGATCATCGCATCCTCGACCGAGAGATGATCGGCAACGGTCGCGACCAGATGCTCGAGCGTCTGGGCGAGCTCGGCGGCATCGGCACCGCGGTCGATCGAGGTGGCGAGCCGCGCCGACAGCGATTCGATCGCCGCATGGTCGCGCATCAGGTCGGCCGAATTGAGCTCCGCCATCTTCCACTTTCCATTCAGCCGCGAACGGGCCGATCGTCGCATCCTAGCCCGGCTCGCCGCAAGCGCATGAAAAAAGGGGCCCGCGACAGCGCGAGCCCCTCTCTTTCGATTGGCCGGACTCAGTCGTCGCCGCCGGTGAGGAATGCCGGCAGACCGATATCGTCGCCGCCCTTGTCCTCGCCGCCTTCCGAGCGCTCGCGGCGCGGGCCTCGATCGCCACGGCCTTCGCCGCGGGGGCCACGATCGCCGCCGCCTTCGCGACGCGGACCCCGGTCACGGTCGCCGCCACGGCCGCCGCGCTGGCGGTCGCCGCGATCGCCACGGTCACCGCGTGGACCACGATCGCCGCCTTCGCGGGGCTCGCGTGCCGGACGGGTGTCCTCGAGCTCGGCGCCGGTCTCCTGGTCGACGACGCGCATCGACAGGCGAACCTTGCCGCGCGGATCGATCTCGAGGACCTTGACCTTGACTTCCTGGCCCTCGCTGAGGACGTCCGAGACCTTCTCGACGCGCTCGTTGCGGATCTCCGAGACGTGGACGAGGCCGTCCTTGCCGCCCATGAAGTTCACGAAGGCGCCGAAATCGACGAGGTTGACGACCTTGCCGGTGTAGATTTTGCCGATCTCGGCCTCTTCGACCAGGCCCTTGATCCACTTGATCGCGGCTTCGATCTGCGCCGGATCCGACGAGCTGACCTTGATTACGCCTTCGTCGTCGATGTCGACCTTGGCGCCGGTGGTGGCGACGATCTCGCGGATCACCTTGCCGCCGGTGCCGATCACTTCGCGGATCTTCGACTTGTCGATCGTGAAGGTCTCGATGCGCGGTGCGTGCGCCGACAGCTCCTCACGGGTGTGATCGAGCGCCTTGGCCATTTCGCCGAGGATGTGCGCACGGCCTTCGCGGGCCTGCATCAGCGCGGTCTTGAAGATCTCCTCGGTGATGCCGGCGATCTTGATGTCCATCTGCATCGTGGTGATGCCTTCGGACGTGCCGGCAACCTTGAAGTCCATGTCGCCGAGATGATCCTCGTCGCCGAGGATGTCCGACAGAACCGCGAATTCCTTGCCTTCGAGGATCAGCCCCATCGCGATGCCCGAAACCGGACGCTTGATCGGCACGCCGGCGTCCATCAGGCTCAGCGAGCCACCGCATACCGACGCCATCGACGACGAGCCGTTCGACTCGGTGATGTCGCTGGTCAGCCGGATCGTGTAGGGGAACTCCTCCTTCGACGGCAGCACCGGGTGCAGCGCGCGCCAGGCGAGCTTGCCGTGGCCGACTTCGCGGCGACCCGGCGCGCCGAAGCGGCCGACTTCGCCGACCGAGTAAGGCGGGAAGTTATAGTGCAGCATGAAGTGCTGGTACGAGAGACCGCCCAGACCATCGATCATCTGCTCGGCGTCGCGGGTGCCCAGGGTGCAGGTCGCGATCGTCTGGGTCTCGCCGCGGGTGAACAGCGCCGAGCCGTGCGCGCGCGGCAGGAAGTGCGCTTCCGCCTCGATCGGACGGATCTGCGTGGTCGAGCGGCCGTCGATGCGCTTGCCGGTCTTGAGGATCGCCGAACGGACGATATCCGCCTCGAGCTTCTTCACCAGCTTGAGGCTGGCGAGGTACGCCTGGGGATCGCTTTCCTTGAGGTCGGCCATGCCGTCGCGGGCCTTGGTCCGCGCCTCGTTGATCGCGGTCTGGCGGGCCTGCTTGTCGGTGAGCTTATAAGCCGATTCGAGGTCCTTGCCGATCAGCTTCTTGAGCTTGGCCTTCACTTCGGCCTTGTCGTCCTGGAGCTTGAGCTCCCAGGGCTCCTTGGCGGCCTGCTCGGCGAGCTTGATGATCGCGCCGATCACCTTCTGCGACTCGCGATGTGCGAACATCACCGCGCCGAGCATGACTTCTTCCGAAAGCTCCTTGGCTTCCGATTCGACCATCATCACCGCGTCCTGGGTCGCAGCGACGACGAGGTCGAGCTCGCCGGCCTCGACCTGCTCGTCGGTCGGATTGAGGATATACTCGCCGTCTTGGTAGCCGACGCGTGCCGCGCCGATCGGGCCCATGAACGGCACGCCCGACAGCGTCATTGCCGCGGACGCGGCGACCATCGCGAGGATGTCCGGCTCGTTCTCGCCGTCATAGGACAGTACCTGCGCGATGCAGTTGATCTCGTTGTAGAAGCCCTCGGGGAAGAGCGGGCGGAGCGGGCGATCGATGAGGCGGGAAACCAAGGTTTCCTTCTCGGTCGCGCCGCGCTCGCGCTTGAAGAAGCCGCCGGGGATGCGGCCCGCGGCCGAGAACTTTTCCTGATAATGGACGGTGAGCGGGAAGAAGTCCTGGCCTTCCTTGACGCTCTTCGCCGCGGTCACTGCGCACAGCACCACGGTTTCGCCGAGCGTCGCGATCACCGCGCCGTCGGCCTGGCGGGCAACCTTGCCCGTTTCGAGAGTCAGCGTCTTGCCGCCCCACTCGATCGATACAGTCTTCTTGTCGAACATGTGCTTTCCTTCACTCCCACTGCCCGATGCAGCGGGGGCCTATGTCCGGACTATCCGGTCCGGGCGGTTCGGGACGGTCTTCATCCCTGCCAGAGCGACGGGCCGGATCGCCCGCAGCTCGAATGTCAAAAGGGCGCCGCAAGGGCGCCCTTTCTCGTTACTTGCGAAGCCCGAGCTTCGCGATGATGCCTGCGTAGCGGGCGTGATCCTTCTTCTTCAGATAGTCGAGAAGGCTGCGGCGCTTGTTGACCATCAGCAGCAGACCGCGGCGCGAGTGATTGTCCTTCGCGTGGGTCTTGAAGTGCTCGGTCAGGTTGGTGATCCGCTCGGTGAGGATCGCGACCTGGACTTCGGGGCTGCCGGTGTCGCCGCTCTCGCGGCCATGTTCCTTGACGAGCGCATCCTTGCGCTCCTGCGTGATCGACATGTGCTTTCCTTCGACATCTGCTTACAGGTTGAAGCCGCGGACGACCCGGACGAATCCGGCCTGAGCCTCCACCAGCGCGACCGGAGTTTCGCCCAGCAGCGCAAAATATTGGCCATTATCAGCGGCAATCCCGGCCAGAACCTGCCCCTGTCGGAGCAGCCCTGCCTGGTCGGGGGTGAGGGATAGAGCCGGGATGTCGTCCAGCCCCGCCCTCAATGGCAGGATCACTTGTTCAAGGGTGCGGGCCTTAGCGGCATCGGCCAATTTGTCCAGCGAAATTGCCGAAGCGAGCGTGAACGGGCCGGCTTTGGTGCGGCGGAGCATGGTGACGTGACCGACCGTGCCGAGCGCCAGCGCGATGTCGCGAGCGAGGCTGCGGATGTACGTGCCCTTGGAGACGTGCGCGGTGAGGGTGATTTCTTCCAACTCCTCCCCCGGAGGGGGAGGGGGGCCAGCGAAGCTGGTGGAGGGGTAGTTGCCGCAAGCGACGTCGCCCGTGGAGACTACCCCTCCACCGCTTCGCAGTTCCCCTCCCCCTCCGGGGGAGGATATAAGAGAATGGATCGTCACGTCGCGGCTCGGCAGCGTCACTTCCTCGCCGGCGCGCGCGAGGTCGTAGGCGCGTTCACCGTCTACCTTGAGGGCCGAATAAGCGGGGGGCACCTGTGCGATCGGGCCGGTGAAACGCGGCAGCACCGCCGCGACCTGGTCGCGCGTCGGGCGCACGTCGGACTCGGCGATGACCTTTCCCTCGAGATCGAGCGTGTCGGTCTGCGCGCCGAAGCGGATCGTGAAGTCGTAGACCTTGTCGCTGTCGAGCATCCGCCCGGCGAGCTTGGTCGCCTCGCCCAGCGCGATCGGCAGCACGCCGGTGGCGAGCGGATCGAGCGTGCCGCCATGCCCGACCTTATATTTGCCATAGCCGCCGTCGCGGAGCGCGCGCTTGACCGCGCTGACGCCCTGGGTCGAGCCGAGCCCGAGCGGCTTGTCGAGGAGGATCCAGCCCTGCATGCGCTCAGCCCGCCGCGCCGGTGCGCTGCATGAAATGGCGCCGGCACAGCGCGACATAGCGCTCGTTGCCGCCGATCTGCTTCTGCTCGCCCTGCTTGACCGCCTTGCCGAACGCATCGACGCGCAGGTTCATCGTCGCCTTGCGGCCGCATTCGCAGACCGACTTGATCTCGACCAGCGAGTCGGCGAGCGCCAGCAGCTCCGCCGAGCCGGCGAACAATTTGCCCTGGAAATCGGTGCGCAGCCCGTAGGCGAGCACCGGGATATCGTCCTCGTCGCAGAGTGCGGCGAGCTGGCGGACCTGCGCCGCCGACAGGAACTGCGCCTCGTCGACCAGCACGCAGGCGAGCGGCGCCTCGAAATGCGCGTCCTGCGCGATCTGCTGGAGGTCGGTCTCGGCCTCGAACGGCACCGCACTTGCGCTGATCCCGAGCCGCGAATCGATCACCCCCTTGCCACCGCGATCGTGCACGCCCGCAGTGAACAGCAGCGTGCGCATGCCGCGCTCGCGATAATTGAAATCGGCCTGGAGCAAGGTGGTCGATTTGCCGGCATTCATTGAAGCGTAGTAGAAATAGAGCTTGGCCATGGCGGCGGGCTAGCGCAGCTCAGAGCGTTGCGTAAGGGCCATTGGCGGGAAGTGCCGCGCGGCCGCGCCGCACGCGGACCGATTGCGGATCGATCCGGCCGGTCCGCGAATCGCCGATCATCCACAGCAGCTGCCAGTTGCCGGTGCCGCCGCAGCCTTGCCGCCGGGCGTAGACGAGCAAGGCGATGCGGCCGCCGTCGCGGCTCCAACGCAGCCCCGACACGGCAATATCCGCATCGATGAGACACGGGCGGCGGCTTCGCAGCGCATCGCGCGCGGCGCGGTCGAGCGCATCGTTCTCGACAACGCGACCGCGGCGTATTTCGAAGAGAAGAAATTGCTCGCGAGCGCCCTGCGGCCGCTGATTGGCGAAGAAGCGATAATCGGCCGGGGACCAGAACAGCGTGAACGGCGCTCCGATATCGAGCGGCCCGAGATCGGCGAGCGATTCGCCACTGCCGCCGCGCACCAGCCCGACGCCAGTGCTCAGTCCGGCATTCTTGACCACATAATAATGGCGGTCGAACGACGGCGCCTGTCCGCGGCACAGCGGCGTGAAGCTATAGCCGCCGCGCCCCACCGGCTGCCCGCCGCCGCATTGCGAAGAATCTGCCGGCGCCGCATGGCGCGCACCCGCGCGGGCTGCGGCGTCGCTTCGCACCAGACCGATGCCCGGCAAGGCAGGCCGCCAGGCGAGCATTGCGAACAGACCGCCAGTAACGATCGCCAGCGAAAGGAGCAGCGCGACGAAGTTCGGGCGGCGCGCCACCGGGGCGCTCAGTCCTGCGCGTCGCCGCCGTCGAGGTCGCGCGCGACGCCGGGTGCACGGAGCAGCGCGTCGATATGGCTGCCCTCGTCGAAGCTCTCGTCCGCGAGGAATTTGAGCTTGGCGGCATATTTCATCTTCACCCGGTGGGCGACTTCGCGCTGGAGATAGGCAGTATTGGTGCGCAGGGCCTTGAGCACCGCTTCCTCGTCCTTGCCGAGCAGCGGCTTCACGAACACCGTGGCGTGCCGCAGATCGGGCGACATGCGGACCTCGGTGATCGAGACGAGATGGCTTGCCAGTATCTCGTCATGGACGTCGCCGCGCTGGAGGATCTCGGAGAGGATGTGGCGCACCTGTTCGCCGACGCGGAGCGTGCGGACCGAACGGTTCTCGGGTGTTTCGGCGTGCTTCATCTTGAAGATTTTCGCTGCTTCTGCTATCTGAACAACACTACGACGGTCGAAGTATCCAACTTCACCTCCTGAGCCCGGGCGTTGCAGCGTCCGGGCTCAAATCTTATTGGGGCCCGGCGTTGCAGCACCGGACCCCGCACTGGTTACTTGCGGCTCAGCTCAATGAGCTTCGCCACCAGCCCGAGCAAAGCGACGATGAAGGTCGCTACGCCCAGAACCAGAACTACGACAATCTCTGTTGCCAATAAGATCATCTCCTTTTCGACTGCAGGTGCAGTCGAAAAGGAGATATATCACGAGCCCCGAACCGGCCGAAGAACAAAAGGTGTCCATCGGCGGAAAGAGAACCTTACAGCGTGCGTTCGCGCAGCTCGACCTCGAAGGTTTCGAGATAATCGCCCGCCTTGATGTCGGTGAAGTTCTGCGTGAACGTGACACCGCATTCCAGGCCCGCGCGCACTTCGGGAACGTCGTCCTTGAAGCGCCGCAGCGACGCGATCTCGCCCTGGTAGATGATGACGTCGTCGCGCGTGATGCGTGCCTTGAGCGCCTTGCGGATCGAGCCTTCGGTGACGAGCAGACCGGCCGCCTTGCCATGCTTGCCCGCGCTGAACACTTCCTTGATCTCGGCGCGGCCGACCACGGTCTCGAACGCCTCCGGACCGAGCTGACCCGCCATGCCGGCGCGGATCTCGTCGGTGAGCTCGTAGATCACGTCATAATATTTGAGCGCGACCTTCTGCCGCTCGGCGATCTCGCGCGCCTTGGCGTTCGGGCGGACGTTGAAGCCGATGATCGGTGCGCCGCTGGCGCCCGCCAGCGTCACGTCGCTCTCGGTGATGCCGCCGACGCCCGAGTGCAGCACGCGCGCCCGGATGAGATCGGTCGAGATCTTGTTGATCGCGGCGACGATCGCCTCGACGGTGCCCTGGGTGTCGGCCTTGACCACCAGCGGATATTCCATCGCCTGCTTGTCCTTGAGCGCCGAGAACATGCTCTCAAGACTGGCCGGGGCATTGGTGGTCCGCTTGTTCTGAATGACGCCGGCGCGATATTCCGCGACTTCGCGGGCGCGCGCCTCGTTCTCGACAACCTGGAGCGGATCGCCCGCCATCGGCACGCCCGACAGGCCAAGGATTTCGACCGGCATCGCCGGTCCGGCTTCCTTGACCTGACGGCCCTTGTCGTCGACCAGCGCGCGGATCTTGCCGCTCTCGGCGCCGACGACGAACACGTCGCCGACCTTGAGCGTGCCGCGGCCGACCAGCACGGTCGCGACCGCGCCGCGGCCCTTGTCGAGCTTGGCCTCGATCACCGTGCCCTCGGCCTGGCGATCGGGATTGGCGCGCAGGTCGAGCAGTTCGGCCTGGAGCTGGATCTTCTCGATCAACTCGTCGAGCCCGGTCTTCTTGAGCGCCGAGACTTCGACGTCCTGCGTCTCGCCGCCCATCTGCTCGACGATAACCTCGTGCTCGAGCAGACGCTCGCGCACGCGCTGCGGGTTGGCGCTGTCGAGGTCGACCTTGTTGATCGCCACGATCATCGGCACGCCCGCCGCCTTGGTGTGATTGATCGCCTCGATCGTCTGCGGCATCAGCCCGTCATTCGCGGCGACCACCAGCACGACGATGTCGGTGATGTCGGCACCGCGCGCACGCATCTGGCTGAACGCCTCATGGCCCGGCGTGTCGAGGAAGGTGATCTTCGACTTGTCCTTCAGCGTGACCTGATAGGCGCCGATATGCTGGGTGATCCCGCCGGCTTCGCCCTTGACCACGTCGGTGCCGCGCAGGGCATCGAGCAGCGAGGTCTTGCCGTGATCGACATGGCCCATGATCGTCACCACCGGCGCACGCGGCTGCAGCGACTCAGGCGCATCGGCCTCGGTCTCGGCCAGGTCGATGTCGCTCTCGCTGACGCGCTGGATGTTGTGGCCGAACTCGGTGACGAGCAGCTCGGCGGTATCCTGGTCGATCGTCGCGTTGAGCGTGACGGGCATGCCCATCTTGAACAGCGCCTTGACCAGGTCTGCGCCCTTCTCGGCCATGCGGTTGGCGAGTTCGGCGACGGTGATCGCCTCCGGGACGACGACGTCGCGGACTTGCTTGGCCTGCGGCTCGCGCGACCCGCCATAGGACCGGCGATGCTCTTTCTCGCGGGCGCGCTTGAGCGCGGCGAGCGAACGGGCGCGCGCGCCGTCATCCCCGCCGAGTGCACGGTTGACGGTGAGCTTGCCGGCCTGGCGGCGATCGTCGCCCTTGCGGTCACGCTGCTGCGGACGCGCGGGCTCGGCCGGGCGGCGCGGTGCGAGGCCGCCGGTTCCCGATGCAGCAGGGCGCGGCGCGGCGGTGCCGCTCGCGGCAGCCGCGGGGCGCTCCTGCGACGACGACTGCGCCGGCGCCTGCGGCTCGGGCTTGGGCTGCGGCTTGGGGATTTCGGGGCGCTGGACCGGCGTGAAGATGCGCGGTGCCGGGCGGCTCGGATCGAGCTGGATCGCGACCGGCTGCGGCGGGGGCGCCGGAGTCGGTGCGGGGGCGGGCGCAGGCGTCGGCGCGGCAGCGGCGGGAGCAGGCGCAGCCACCGGAGCGGGGGCCGGAGTCGGCTCGGGCGCAGGCTCGACCTTGGGCGCGCTGGCGGCCTCGGCTTCGGCGCGGGCGCGTTCCTCGGCGCGGCGGGCCTCGGCCTCGACTGCCTCGGCACGCTCGCGCTCCTCGCGGCGGCGCGCTTCCTCGAGCGCGTGCATGCGCTGGTCTTCGGCCTCGCGCAGCAAGCGGGCCTGGCGCTCCTGCGCCGACTCGTTCGAGACCGGCGGGCGCGGCGCAGGTGCCGGCGTCGGGGCCTGCGGGGCGGGCGTCGCGGCGACGGGCTCGGGTGCCGGCGCCTGCTCTTCCTGCGGCGCACCCTGCGGGCCGAGGACGCGGCGGCGCTTGACCTCTACCACCACGGTGTTCGAGCGGCCATGGCTGAAGCTCTGCTTCACCTTGCCCGTCTCGACCGTGCGCTTCAGCCCCAGCGGCGCGCGCATGCCCAGTTTCGGCTTTTCGTTTTCAGTGTCGCTCATGCGGCTGCTCAAAGTCCTTCAGTCGAGTTCGTCGTGTTCTGCGACCCGCTCGGCGGGAACGCGGATGCGCCTTGCGAGCCTGTTTCGCAAGGGCGGGAAGCGGGGTCGGGTCCGATAAAGAGCAGCCAGCGGTCGAGCGCTTCGCTCACCCGCTTCGCTGCCTTGGGATCTGTCAGGCCGGCATGTACCACATTTTCGCGGCCCAGCGCCAAGGACAATATGGTGCGCGGGACGGGCAATGTTAAGCCCTTGCGCCCACTGCCTTCCATATCCGAGCCGACGCGCCATGCCTGGGCGAGCTTGCCGGCGCCGTCCTGTCCCGCGTCCGAGGCGTGGAGCAGCAGATGGAGCTTGCCCGAGCGCGCGGCCTTGTCGAGCTTTTCGCCGCCAGTGGTGACGTGGCCGGCCTTGGCCTCGAGCCCGAGCCGGTCGAGTGCGGTGCGCTGGAGCTGGACCGCTATACGCTCGCCGAGATCGTCGGGAATGCGCAGGTCCTGCGTCTTGAAGGCGCGCGACAGCGCGCCGCGCAATTTGCCCTTGGCCCGCGCGGCGTCGAATGCGGCACGGTCCACGCCGATCCAGGCGCCGCGCCCGGGCGCCTTGGCGCGAACGTCCGGAAGCACTTCGCCCTCGGGCGACAGCGCGAGGCGGATCAGCCCTTCGCGCGGGGATTCCTCGCGCGACAGGATGCAGGTGCGAATGGGGTCAGCACTCATAAGCCCCTCCCCTTAAGGGGAGGGGCTTATGAG
>NZ_JBYSXG010000080.1:0-13398 GCF_058782005.1 Sphingomonas sp. FW306-1B-B10E | reverse complement strand
CAGCCCCTCCCCCGACCCCTCCCGCAAGCGGAAGGGGAGATATTTGTTGGTAACCGGTGTCACCCGACGTGGCAATGTAGTTGCGCCGCGCACCGTTTCGACCCACATAGCGCTTGGCGCAGGCGGCGCCGCGGAACGCGCATGACCAAGGCCCTAAAGATCCATTCGAGCGACGATGTCGCGACTTTGCTAGACGCCGCTGCTGTCGGCGAGACCGTCGATGTCGGCGAAGTCGCGCTCGTTGCGCGCGCCGACATCCCCAAGGGCCACAAGATCGCGCTGCGCGCCATTGCCGCGGGCGAGGATGTGGTGAAGTTCGGCTTTCCGATCGGCCGCGCCACCGCGCCGATCGAGCCCGGCGACCACGTCCACAGCCACAACCTCGAGACCGGCCTCTCCGGCACGCTCGACTATCGCTATGATCCGCACGGCGACCCGCGCGGCGCGGCGCCGGGCGAACGCACCTTCCTCGGCTATGTCCGCGAAGATGGCCGCGTGGGTACGCGCAACGAAATCTGGATCCTCCCCACCGTCGGGTGCGTCGGCCGAACCGCCGAGCGCATCGCCGCCGAGGCCGGCCGCCGTCATGCGCACCAGGTCGACGGCGTCCACGCCTTCGCGCATCCCTATGGTTGCTCGCAGCTTGGCGACGATCTCGGCGCCACCCGCCGGATGCTCGCTGCGCTCGCCGCACATCCCAATGCCGGCGGCGTGCTGCTGATCGGGCTGGGCTGTGAATCGAACCAGCTTGCCCGGCTGCTCGAGGACGTGCCCGACAGCTATCGCAGCCGGATCCGCGCCGTCGTCGCGCAGAACTCGACCGACGAGGTCGAGGACGGCCTCGCCGCCGTCGCCGACCTCGCTGCCGAGGCTGCCAGGACCCAGCGCACCCCGGTCGGGCTCGACCGGCTCGTGCTGGGGGTCAAATGCGGCGGATCGGACGGCTTTTCGGGGCTCACCGCCAATCCGCTGGTCGGGCGGATGAGCGATGTCATCACCGCCGCCGGCGGTAGCGCGATCGTCACCGAGATTCCCGAGATCTTCGGCGCCGAGCAGATGCTGATGGATCGCGCCGAGAACCGCGAAGTGTTCGAAGGCGTCGTCGGAGTAGTCAACGACTTCAAGACCTATTTCCTCAGCCATGGCGAGCCGGTGTCGGAGAACCCGTCCCCCGGCAACGTCGCCGGCGGCATCACCACGCTCGAGGAAAAGTCATTGGGCGCCGTCCAGAAGGCCGGCCACGCCACACTGACCGACGTCAAGCGCTATGGCGAACGTATCGAACGCACCGGTCTGACGCTGCTGGAGGCCCCGGGCAACGACGCCGTTTCCTCGACCGCGCTGGCCGCGGCGGGCGCGACGGTAATCCTGTTCACTACCGGGCGCGGTACGCCGCTCGGCTTTCCGGTGCCGACGGTCAAGATCGCGTCGAACAGCGAACTCGCCGCGCGCAAACCGAACTGGATCGATTTCGACGCGGGGCAGGTGCTGACCGACGGGTTCGAGGCGGCCGAGGAAGCGCTGATCGACCGCATCGTCGCGATCGCCTCGGGTGCAGAGACGTGCGCCGAGCGCAACGGCGAACGCGAGATCGCCTTCTGGAAGCGCGGGGTAACGCTTTAACGCACACGTCATGCCGGACGAAGTGCCGGGACTACGCCCGCAATGAGTGACAGGCGATATGCATTCCTGTAGGGACTAGTGGGTCTGCAGCCGACGCGGTGATGGACCATGCTGATTGAGGCGATCATGATCGCGATGTTGGCGCAGGCGAGTGCGGATCGATCCGCTGTTCCGGTGGGAACGGTCCGCGACGAGGTTTGCAAGCTGCGTCGCTCTGCAGTTGCGGCTGGCGGGCCGGGGCTGATCGCCTTGCCCGAACAGAAGCGGGCGAACGCGACTGGCGTGGTGTTGCTGGTTAACTGCACCAATCGTACGGTGGTGGACCTCCGCGATCCGAGCACTTCGCAGCGACATCTCAATAAATTCGTCTATGCCCGCGGTGTCACCGCCCGCCTGCCTGGTGATCCCAATCGATACGAGGTCCTGAACTTCAACGCCGAAGTGTATAACACGCCCTTAGAGCATACGGTCCACCTGAAGCCCCAGGACTGGGCGGGGCAATGCGACTATAAAGGGCTTCAACTCACAACCGCTGACCCGGCCAATCCGGCTGATCGCCAGACAATCACCTTCGATCTGAATATTTGTACTAACTTGGTCTTGGCGCTAGTGAAGCCGCCGGAGCAAAACCTGGGGCGAGGTCCCTCAGTCGAAGCCAGACCGGTGGGTTAACTAAAGGTGTCGGGTCGCGTCTGATCGCATTTGCACCGGACCGAACGGCAGTTTCACCTCCGATTTCGACGCACAAAACCGCGCGACCCAAAGAACCGTAGACGCTTGCTCGCACGAGCGTTCGGCGGCCTCGTCCATCGCCGCTCCCGAGGATGAGGCACAACCCCAACTTTGCACAGTCCCCCGTTGCCACTGACACCGGTTTCCTCTACGCCGTTCCCAATAGAGTGTGTGAGAGGAAGGGGTCTGGTGGGATCCGTACAGATTGCCGATGAAGCGCGCCGGATCGCCGAGACGTTCGTCGAGGCGCGCCGCGAGAGCCGTGGGCTACCCCATTTCCCCGGCGACATTCCCGCTGCGCTTGGCGACGCCTATGCCGTGCAGGATCATGCGATCGCCTTTGACGGCCGCGCGATCGGCGGCTGGAAGGTAGGCCGGATCAACCCGCCGCAGGGCGGTGTCGATCGGCTCGCCGGTCCGATCTTTGCCGATACGATCGTCGACGCCCGGCCGGGGCTCGAAATGCCGATCTTCGGCCAAGGCTTTGGCGCCGCCGAGGCCGAGTTCCTGCTTCGTCTCCGCGCTGCGCCGCCCGCAGGCAAGACCAGTTTCACCGAGGAAGAGGCCGCCGACTTGGTCGACGCGGTCCATGTCGGGATCGAGATCGCCAGCTCGCCCTTTGTCGGGATCAACGAACACGGCCCGACCGTGACCATCTCCGACTTCGGCAACAATAACGGCCTCGTGATCGGCCCCGAGATCAAGGACTGGCGCAACGCAGACATCAAGGCGTGGCCGGTCGCGCTCGACATCAATGGCGAGCCGATCGGTTCGGCGACCGCCGCGACGATGCTCGACGGCCCGGTCGGCGCGGTGCGCTTCCTGCTCGAGCTGATGGCCGCGCGGGGCATCGCGCTCCATGCGGGGCAGTGGGTGTCGAGCGGCGCGGTCACCGGGGTCCATCCGGTCAAGCCGGGCGACCGGGTCGAATGCCGCTTCGGCAATGGTTTGAACGTGGAATGCAAGATCACCGCCTCGTAAGAAGGCGGAATATTAGGTGGAGGCCGCATGGTTGAGGCAGGTGCAGGGGCAGGGATCGCCGCTGCGCACCCCCGGGTTCGCATGAAACGCGCGGCGCTGTTGCTTGCTGCCGCGGTTGCGCTGCCACCCGCGGCGTCGGCGCAGGAACTGCTGTTCCGCGCGAGCGGCGATGCCGGCTTCGCGGCCGAAGTCGCCAAGGGCGATGCCCAGCCCAATTTCCAGAGCGGCATGACGATCGTGCCCGACGGGGCGAAAGGCGGCGCGATGCGCTGGCCCGATGACGGTTATCTCGCCTGGTCGGCGCCCGGCAACATGCTCGCCCAGCGGGGCACGCTGTCGTTCTTCTGGCGCGCGCGCGAGCCGGTCGGCGAGGCGCCCTTCGTGATCTTCCGCACCGGCTTTGCCGATCATTCGAGCTGGGACATGGCGTTCCTACGGATCGACTGGAACGGCCACGGCTTTGACGCCTTCGTCACCGATGCGAACCTGTCGCGGATTCGCGTGTCCTGGCGGATCGACCAGCTTCCCGCGGCCGACGCGTGGCATCACATCGCTTTTGGCTGGGACGAGATCGAGGGCGTCCGGCTGTTCGTCGACGCCAAGCTGGTGGCGCGCAAGCAGACCCGCGCCGATCTCGACGCGGGGCTCGACCAGTTCGGCATGGCCGCGCGCGTACTGTCGCCGCACCAGGTCCAGAGCCGCTACAACTTCACTCGCGGCAGCGATTTCGACGAAGTCCGCGTTTACGATCAGCTTCTCGACGCGGCCGCGGTTGCCCGGCTTGCCGCCGGTGCCGAGCTGGACGCCAAAGCGCCCCCGAAATTCGATCGCCAGGCATGGCTCCACCGCTTCGGCTGGGATCGCGGCGCGCCGCCTTTGCTCACCGCGCCGTCCACCGGCATCCGCAAGATCGAGTTCGCCGACGCCAAGGACCTCAAGGAATGGATGTGGAAGGGCGTCGACGGGATCGCCGAGACGACCTGGCCCGGCGTCTACAACCATTCGCGGCTCCCGGGCCGCAGCGACTATTTCGACCTGCCCGACTGGAATGTGTATGTAGAGGGCGGCAAGGCCTATACCCTGCGCGTGCCCGCAGGCGAGGCGTTCAACCGCGTCGAGATCCGCGGTGCGGCCTATGGCGACCTTGCCTGGAGCGCCGACGGCCAGCGTTTCGCTTCGGTTGCCAAGCGTCCGCAGGGCGTCGTCCGCAGCGTCGATGCGCTCGGCCCCCGCACTGGTGGGTCCCTGCGCTTCACCAACATCGCGCAGGAACAGCCGATCCAGGAGATCTGGGCGTATAACGTCACCGACGCCGCCGAGCCCAAGGGCACCTATAAGCTCGGCTACACCGTCGATGCTTCGGCCGCAGCCGATCTCGCGACGCTCAAGGACCTCAACGACTTCATTGCCGGCCGCTACCCGATCGAGGAGCGCAGCACGGTGGTCGCGCTGCCGGCCGGCGCGCGCAGCGCCGCGCCCGCCGCGGGCAGCGCCGCCGCGACCGGCACCGCGACGCGCACCGGCGATGAGGCGCCGATCGTCCACATCCTCATCCCCTCGGGCTTCGGCGCCGCCGACCCCGGCAAGCCGATCGCGCGCGCATGGAACTATGGCTGGGAGAACAGCCATGACGGGCTCGACGGCATCGCGCTCGACATTCCTGCGCTCAAGGCCACTCCCGACGCGACCGGCCGCATCGCGCTCAACATCCGCGTCAAGGATCCGATCTGGCCCGGCCGCGACATGATCGACGTCTCGGTCTCGGTGAAACCCGGCGAGGCGCGCACGCTGTGGCTCGACCTGCGTGACCGCATCCTCACCAACGACAATCTTTACCTAACGATCGCCTCCGCCGCGCCCGACTTCGGCGCGAAATCGCTCGACGGGATGAACGTCCGGCTGGTCTTCAAGGAGCGCGAGGCAGCCAAGATCGAGCACGTCGCCGACCGCTTCAACCAGGTGAAGGATAATTGGGGTTTCCTCGTCGAGGAACACACCACCTCGCAGCGCGAGGGCCTGTATCGGCGGCTGGCCGCGGACATTGGCGACCTGCTCCGCGTCGACCCGGACCATCTCGAAGGCCGCCGCTATTGGGCAGACATCGGCTACGGCCCCGAGAAGCTGCCGGGCGTCGCGATCGCCCCGGCGCCCGCGGGCGTCCCCGAATGGGCGTGGCTCCAGCTCCAGGACCTCGGCCGCGTCCGCGAATTCGTCAATTGGTGGATCGACAACCGCCAAGTGCCGTTCGGCGATTTCGGCGGCGGGCTGTCGGACGATTCGGATCTCGTCCAGCAATGGCCGGGCCTCGCGCTGATGGGCGTCGAGCCCGACAAGATCAACGCCTCGCTCCGCGCGCTGGACGAGGCGATCTACAAGCACGGTATGATGGAGAATGGGCTCGCTGCGCTCACCACCGACGAGCTCCATGCCTATGAGGAGGGGATGAACGCCGATGCCGCGCGGCTCTACCTAAATTGGGGCGAGCCGCGCGCGGTCGAGCGGATGCTGGCGACGGTCAAGGGTCTCCAGAGCGTCATCCTGCCCAACGCAGCCGGACACATGCACTTCGCCAGCAACTGGTACGGCGCGCGCAAGATGTATCGCGAAGGGCCGTGGGAGTGGCAGAAGCCCTATAGCTGGGTGGTCACGCACACCCCGATCCTGATGGGCGTATACAATGCCAACCCCGCGGCGACGCGGCTGGTGACCGGGCTCGTCGACGGACTGCTCGCGCACGGCAAGCAGGACGCCGCCGGCAAGTGGAGCTTCCCCAACGAGATCAACTGGCGCACCGATGCCGAGCGCAAGGGCGATGGCGGCGGCGCGAGCATACCGCTGCAATCGGCCTGGGCGGCGTGGCGCTTTACCGGCAACGACAAATATCTCGCGCCGGTCACTGCGCGCATTGCGGCCTCGCCGGGACTGGTCGCCGAATTCAACGAGAATGCCTTGGCCGTCTTGCCCGAGGGCAAGAAATGGACGGCGGCGCTCAAGGGCCGCGGCGATCTCGGCCGCTACATCCAATGGCAGGAGACCGGCGACACCAAGTCGCTCGCCGACCTCCACCGCGAGGCGATCGGCCAGAAAGTCAATCGCATGTACATGATGACCGAGGGCCATTGGTGGTCGGATCGCGTGTCGATGCCGCAGGAGCTGCTCCAGCGCGAGCGGCTCGGCGGCATCGCGCTGGGGCGCAATCAGAGCTATCCGGGGAATACGGTCAGCTGGCGTTTCGCCGAGCGGGGCGCGGCCGAGCAGGTCGCGATCCTCGTCGCCGGTGCGACACGCGAGCACTTCCGCGTCATTGCCTATAATATGAGCGATCGCCCGCAACGCGCCGAAATGAGCAGCTGGAACGTCGCCGCCGGCCGCTGGACCATGCGCGCAGGAACTCGCGCCGACGGCGCCGATCTCGGCGCGGCCAGCACCCTCGCGCTCGAACGCAGCGCCGCGAGCGACCTGACCTTCGCCCCCCGCACGACGACGGTGTTCGACTTCACGCTCGAATCTCCGGTCGAGGACCCCGCGATTCGTCCCGATCTGGGCATCGGCATCGATGATGTGGTCTTGAAGGGACGCGGGGTAACGGTAACAGTGCACAGCCTGGGCTCGGCGGCAGCGCCGGGCGGCACGCTTTTCCTGGAGGATTCCTCGGGTCGCACCGTGGGCTCCACGAAGATCGCGGCGCTCGCCGCACCGACGGACCTGACGCCCAAGACGGTGCAGGTGCGCCTGACGGTGCCGGCGGGCGTCGCGGTCGACACGCTGCGGCTGCGCCTGGCGCTTGCCGATGACCGTCGCGAAGTCACGATGCGCAACAACATCGTGCCGCTCGCGGGCATGGCGCACCGGTGATCGCGCTCGGCCGCCGTGGCATGCTGGCGGGGTTGGCCGCGTTGGCGATCATCCGGCCGGCGCGCGCCCAGACCGACGCCAACGCCCAACTGCGCGAGGCGCTCGACAGCCTCAATGCGATCGCCGGCTATGATGCGCGCCTTGCAAGGCTGGCGCCCTTCGAACCCGCCGCGCTGACGGCCTCGGCAAGCCTCGATTTGCGAACGGTTCGCAATGCTCTTGCGATAGATTCGCAACTGGAGCGCCTGATCCCGGACGGAAAGGCCGACGGACCGTACCGCTTTCCGGCCGCCGCGCAGCCCGGCTTATGGCGCCGCGCCAACGGCGCTGCCGCCTATGCGCTGCTGCTCGAACGCCATGTCGGCGCCCCGATCGATCCCGAAGCCGCCCACCGTCGTTTCGAGCGCGTCGCCGCCGCGCTTGGCGCTCGGGCCGACCGGCTGATGCGCGCCGCCGGCTTCGTCCGCGGCACCGTCGGTGATCGTTTCCAGGCGATATTCGCCGATCCGCGCTGGCTCTACGCAGACGACGATGCCGGTCGCGACGCCGCGGTCGCTGACATGAATCGCTGGCTCGATCGGGCGCGGCGCGGAGCATCGGTCCTCGTCGGTCCAGTGCCGCGCGCCAGCCTCGACGTCAGCGTCCGCCGGATGAGTCGCGCCGAGGAAGCTGCGGGGAAGGGCGGCTATCGCCAGCTTCCCGCCGCCGGTCAGTCCGGCGCCTATTTCGTCGATCTCAAGCAGATTCGCCGCCGCCCGCGCTGGAGCCTGCATAGCGTCGTTCATCACGAATTGCTGCCCGGACACATGGTCCAGCTGCCGATCGAGGCCGAGGCGGGCGCGCATCCGCTGCGCATCGCCTATCTGCCCGCCTTTGCCGAAGGCTGGGCGATCCACGCCGAGCAAATGATGGCCGATCACGGCGCGTATCGCGGTGCGCCGCTCGAGGAACTCGGCCATATCCACTGGCTGCTCTTCCGCGCGGTTCGCGGGCTGATCGATACCGGCATCCATCACCGCCGCTGGAGCCTCGCCGAGGCGCGCGCGCAGCTTGACAGTCTCCAAGGCGAACCCGTCTATTTCGCGTCATTCGCGCAGGATCTCGACCGCGTCGTTACCGAGCCCGCGCTCCGCGCCGCCGAAGCGTTGATCTGGCTCGAACTTTCGCATCGCGCACGCACTGCCGCAGCCAACCGGATGATCCTCGCCAACGGCCGCAAGCCACTGCGTCTGATCCCGCATGTTGGCACCGGGACGTAAAATGCGAAACTGTGCCCTCGCTAGCTTCCCTCGCATGGGGGTTCCAGCTAATCAGACAAGCAAGCCGCAGGCGGGGCTCAAGCGGCAGACAATCGTGGGAGAGGCTGAATGAGCGATACGAGGGAGGCGACGATACGGGCCGCCGCCGAGCGGGTCGGGCGCTATCGCTGGGTCATCGTCGGCCTGCTGTTTGCCGCTACGGCAATCAACTATATCGACCGCCAGATGATCGGGCTGCTCAAGCCGATCATGATGGAAGACCCCTCGCTCCACATGGACGAGCGGACCTATGCCGACATCGTCGTCTGGTTCCAGATCGCCTATGCGATCGGCTATCTCGGCTTCGGCAAGGTCGTTGACGCGATCGGTGCCCGGCTTGGTTATGCCGCCGCGGTCGTGATCTGGACGATCGCGCACGTCGCGCATGGCGGCGCCTATAGCGTCACCCAATTCGCCGCCGCGCGCTTCGGCCTCGGTATCGGCGAATCGGGCAACTTCCCGGCGGGCATCAAGGCGGTGACCAGCTGGTTCCCGCAAAAGGAGCGCGCCTTCGCCGTCGGCGTGTTCAACGCGGGCTCGAATGTCGGCGCGATCGCTGCGCCTTTGCTTTGCTTCCTGATGGTCCCCGCGGTGGGCTGGCGGATGACCTTCATCCTCACCGGCGTATTCGGCCTGCTCTGGCTGGTCGCCTGGCTGGCAATGTATCGCGACGATCCCGCGCGGCACGCCCGCGTCGGCGCCGCCGAGGCCGCGCATATCACTCAGGATCCCGCCGACCCGGACGTCAAGACTCCCGGTCTGTGGCTGCGCCTGCTCGCCCAGCGCGAGACCTGGGCCTTCGCGCTCGGCAAGTTCTTCATCGATCCGATCTGGTGGTTCTATCTGTTCTGGCTGCCCGGCTATCTCGGCACGCAATACGGGCTCGACCTCAAGACCTGGTCGACCCCCACTGCGGCGATTGCACTTGGCGGCATCTATCTGATCTCCGACGTCGGCAGCGTCGCCGGCGGCTGGCTCTCCGGCCGGCTGATGAAGTCGGGGATGAGCGTCAACAAGGCACGCAAGCTCACCATGCTGATCTGCGCTTTCTGCGTGCTGCCAGTGGTGTTCGCCACCTCGGTGCCCAATCTCTGGGCGAGCGTGCTGATCATCGGCATCGCCGCCGCCGCACACCAGGGCTTCTCCGCCAATCTCTATACGATCCCGTCGGACACCTTCCCGCGCTTCGCGGTGGGCGCGGTGATCGGCATCGGCGGGACTTTGGGCGCGATCGGCGGTGCGCTCTTCTCCAAATATTCGGGCGACATCCTCGATCGCGTCGGTAGCTATGCACCGATGTTCATCGCGGCGGGTGCGGCCTATTTCCTCGCCGTCCTGTCGGTCCACTTGCTGACGCCGCGGTTGGCGCGGGTCGAGAGCTTCCAGCGCGCGACTCCCTGGGCGGTGATCGTCGCAGTGGCCTCTGGTCTGCTCGGCGTGGTGTTCTTCCTCGCCTCGGGCAAGCATGTCGAAGGCTGCGTGCCGGTGTGGATGGGCGCCGCCTCGCCCTGCTTCGAAACCGGTACCTATTGGACGATCCTCGGCGTGTTCGCGGCGATTGCGATCCTTGCGATTGTCGCCAACACACTGGTCCGCGAGAAGTCGCCGCAAGCGTAGAGAGAGCCATGACCAAGCCCCTGAAACTCGATCCCGATCGCCTCTTTCCCGCCGACGAGCGCACGCGGAGCATCGCGCGTGCGCTCTACCAGGAAGTCGCCGGGTTGCCGATTATCAGCCCGCACGGCCACACTGATCCGACCTGGTTCTCGACCAACGCCAATTGGTCGAACGCAACCGAGTTGCTGCTCTCGCCCGACCATTATCTCTACCGCATGCTTTACTCGCAGGGCATCGCGCTCGACGATCTCTGCGTGCCGAACAAGGCGGGCATGCCCGGCACTGATCCGCGCAAGGCGTGGCGGACTTTCGCCGAGAACGTGCATCTGTTCCGCGGCACGCCGTCGTCGATGTGGCTCGGCCATGTCTTTGCCGAGGTGTTCGGCTTCGACGTCGCGCTCGATGCCTCGACCGCGGACCTCTATTACGACCGTATCAACGAGAAGCTCGCCAGTGACTCGTTCAAGCCGCGCGCCTTGTTCGATCGCTTCGGGATCGAGTTCCTCGCAACCACCGAGGGGCCGCAGGACGATCTCTCGCCGCACCACGCGATCCGGGAATCGGGCTGGCCGGGCAGGGTGGTCACCACCTACCGCCCCGACGCAGTCATCGACGTCGAGCACGAGCAGTTCGCCGGCGCAATGAGGATCTTCGCCGACAAGACCAACGAGGATGTCTGGTCGTGGGACGGCTATCTCGCCGCGCACCGCAAGCGCCGCGCCGACTTCCGCGCCGCCGGCGCCACTGCGACGGACCACGGCCATTCGACCGCGCTGACCGCGAACCTGTCTCATGACGAGGCCGAGCGGCTGTTCCGCACGATCCTGTCGGACAGCTGGACCCCGCAAGATGCCGAGTTGTTCCGCGCGCAGATGCTCACCGAGATGGCGGCGATGTCGGACGAGGACGGCATGGTCATGCAGATCCACCCCGGCAGCTTCCGCAACCATAATGGCGGCCTGTTTGCCAGCCATGGCCGCGACAAGGGCGCCGACATTCCGACGCGCACCGACTATGTCCACGCGTTGAAGCCTTTACTCGATCGCTTCGGCACGTCGACCTCGCTGTCGATCATCCTCTTCACGCTCGACGAGACCGTATATGCGCGCGAGCTCGCGCCGCTCGCCGGCCATTATCCGTGCCTCAAGCTCGGGCCGAGCTGGTGGTTCCACGACAGCCCGGAGGGCATGCGCCGCTTCCGCGAGCGGGTCACCGAGACTGCCGGCTTCTACAACACCGTCGGCTTCAACGACGACACCCGCGCATTCCTGTCGATTCCTGCTCGCCACGACGTCGCGCGCCGGATCGATTGCGGCTTTCTCGGGCAATTGGTCGCCGAAGGCCGCCTGCTCGATTGGGAGGCGCACGAACTCGCCCACGAGCTGACCAACGGCCTCGTCCGCAAGGCCTATAAGCTCGACCAACCAGCGCCGGCGCCCGTCGCCGCCGCAGCCTGATTCACCGACGGAGAGTATGATGTTCGACCGTACCTATTACGCCACGCACCCCGACATGATGGAGTGCGTCTCGAACGAGGAGCTTCGCGACCGCTATCTGATCGACGGCCTGTTCCGCGACGGCGAGTGCGTGCTCAACTACACCCATGCCGATCGCTTCGTGATCGGCGGCGTCGCGGTGGCGTCGGGCAGCGTCAAGCTTCCCGACCAGACCGAGCCGGCATCGGCCGCGGGGCACCCGTTCCTCGAGCGCCGCGAGCTGGCGGTGGTCAACGTCTCGTCGGTAGAGGGCACCGTGACCGTCGACGGCGAGACCTTCACGCTCGGCAACAAGGACTGCCTCTACGTGACGATGGGCGCGAAGGACGTCCAGTTCTCCGGCGACGGCGCACGCTTCTATCTGGCTTCCTGCCCCGCGCATAAGGGCTTCCAGACCCGCAAGCTGTCGATCGCCGACGCCAACAAGCTCGATCGCGGCAGCCTCGAGGAATCGAACGAGCGCTCGATCTACCAGCTCGTCATCCCGGGCGTGTGCGACAGTGCGCAGCTGGTGATGGGCCTCACCGTGCTCAAGCCGGGCTCGGTGTGGAACACGATGCCCCCGCACATTCACGAGCGTCGCAGCGAGATCTATTTCTACTTCGAACTCGACGGCCCCAACGACCGCGTCTTCCATTACATGGGCGAAGGCGAGGCGATGCGGCACATCGTCATGGGCAACGAGGAAGCGGTGATTTCGCCGCCCTGGTCGATCCACATGGGCTCGGGGACCAAGGCCTATGCCTTCATCTGGGCGATGGCCGGCGAGAACCAGGACTATACCGACATGAACGTGCTCGACATCTGCCAGCTGGCGTGAGCTTCTAGTTCCCCTCCCGCTTGCGGGAGGGGTTAGGGGAGGGCGTGGCCGCAAGCGACGCCCTTCCGAGTTTCAGGCCCACCCCCCACCCCTCCCGCAAGCGGGAGGGGGGCGTAGGTGGCGGGCGATGGGAGCAAAAATGACCAATCCCTTCGATCTGACCGGCAAGACCGCCATCGTCACCGGCGCCAATACCGGCATCGGCCAGGGCATCGCGCTCGCGCTCGCCGCGGCCGGTGCAAACATCGCCGCGGTCGGCCGCTCGGCCGCGACCGAGACCGTCGAAAAGGCGCGTGCGCTCGGCGTGCAGGCGGAGATCATCTCCGCCGATCTTTCCACCATCGAGCCTGTGGGCAGGATTGTGGACGAAACTGTGGATAAGCTCGGCGGGCTCCACATTCTGGTCAACAATGCCGGCATCATCCGGCGCAATGACAGCCTCGATTTCTCCGAGGAGGATTGGGATGCGGTGATCGACACCAACCTCAAGTCCACCTTCTTCCTGTGCCAGGCCGCGGGCCGCCACATGGTCGCGCAGGGGCGCGGCAAGATCATCAACATCGCCTCGATGCTGAGCTTCCAAGGCGGCATCCGCGTGCCGAGCTACACGGCCAGCAAGTCGGGCGTCGCCGGGCTCACCAAGCTGCTCGCCTGTGAGTGGGCGGGCAAGGGCATTAACGTCAACGCGATCGCCCCCGGCTACATCGCGACCAACAACACCGAAGCGCTGCAGGCCGATGAAACCCGCAACCGCCAGATCGTCGAGCGCATCCCGGCGGGCCGCTGGGGCGACCCCGGCGATCTCGGTGGCGCGGCGGTGTTCCTCGCGTCGTCGGCGTCGGACTATGTCCAGGGTCATGTCCTCGCCGTCGACGGCGGGTGGCTCGCGCGATGACCTATGGGCGGAGCAAGCCTCATGCGTTCCCCTCCCGCTTGCGGGAGGGGCTAGGGGAGGGGAAGACGCCTCGCCGGACGC